>JAZJZG010000083.1:20044-29389 GCA_040389995.1 Pseudomonadota bacterium
TACCGTGGCGATGACCATCTTACCTTTAGGTTTAGCCACAATGCCTGTGCGCGCTTCATCAGCGGCTTTTTCTGCCTCAATGAAAGGGATCAAATGTGCCACCGCTTGCTTCATCACGCGGGCAGACTTCACCACTTGCGGCAGGAACATCTTGCCTTGCCCAAACAGGTCACCGACCACATTCATGCCATCCATGAGCGGACCTTCAATGACATGGATAGGCCTACCGCCGCTGGCTGCCACTTTTTGGCGTGCTTCTTCAGTATCTTCTACAATGAAGTCCGTGATGCCATGCACCATGGCATGACTTAAGCGTTTTTCAACAGGTGTAGGCAGCTCTGCCGTACCGCGCCACTCTAGCGTAGCGGCTTCTTTTTTGCCGCCGGCTACAAGCGTGCTGGCAATCTCGATCATGCGCTCGGTCGCATCCGGACGACGGTTCAGCACCACATCTTCAACACGCTCTTTTAACTCAGGTGCTAAATCATCATAAACACCCATCATACCGGCATTAACGATACCCATCGTCATGCCAGCCTTAATCGCATGATAGAGGAATACCGTGTGTATTGCCTCGCGGGCGGGGTCGTTACCCCTAAAACTGAAACTTACGTTGGAAACACCGCCTGAAATTTTTGCGTAAGGTAGATTCTCTTTAATCCAACGAGTGGCGTTGATAAAATCTACGGCATAGTTGTTATGCTCTTCAATACCGGTGGCAATCGCAAAGATATTCGGGTCAAAAATAATATCTTCTGGCGCAAAACCTACTTTTTCTACCAATACATCGTAAGCACGCTTACAGATCTCAATTTTGCGTTCATAGGTGTCGGCCTGGCCTTTCTCATCAAACGCCATAACGATAACAGCTGCACCATAACGTTTACAGAGCGTTGCCTGCCGAATAAATTCGGCTTCACCTTCTTTCATCGAGATTGAATTGACGATTGCCTTGCCTTGCACACATTTCAAACCCGCCTGGATAACACTCCATTTGCTGGAGTCGATCATGATCGGCACACGTGCAATATCAGGCTCAGAAGCGATTAAATTCAGGAAATGCGTCATCGCTTTGATAGCATCCAACATGCCTTCATCCATGTTGATATCAATCACCTGCGCGCCGTTTTCTACCTGTTGACGTGCCACCGTGAGCGCTTCATCGTATTGCTCATTAATAATCAGTCGTGCAAATGCTTTTGAGCCTGTGACGTTGGTACGCTCACCCACGTTCACGAACAATGAGTCATCATCAATCACGAACGGCTCTAAACCTGCGAGTTTCATGGTGTGCGGTAAGGTAGGCACTACACGCGGTGGTAGATATTTAACTTCATTATAAATAGCGTGAATATGGTCTGGTGTAGTGCCACAGCAACCGCCAGCCATATTCAAGAAACCGCTTTCGGCAAACTCTTTTAACAGGCTAGACGTAACATCTGGCGTTTCATCGAAACCAGTATCACTCATAGGGTTTGGCAAACCGGCATTCGGGTAAATGCAGACGAACGTATCGGCAATACTTGACAGCTCTTCTACGTATGGACGCATCAAAGTCGCGCCTAGCGCACAATTTAAGCCTATAGTGAGCGGCTTGGCATGGCGGACGGAATTCCAGAAGGCAGTTACGGTTTGACCGGATAATATGCGGCCAGAAGCATCAGTTACCGTGCCGGACAACATAATCGGCAAGCGCGTTTGCGTTTCAGCAAAATAGGTGTCAACCGCGAATAAGGCAGCTTTGCAATTGAGCGTATCAAAAATGGTTTCTACCATTAAAATATCCGCGCCGCCATCGACCAAGCCTCGCGTTTGCTCCAAGTAAGCCTTCACTAACTGGTCAAAACTCACATTACGCGCAGAGGGATCATTGACATCCGGGGAAATGCTCGCAGTTTTAGGTGTAGGGCCTAAAGCACCCGCGACAAAGCGTGGCTTATCTGGCGTACTGTATTTAAGGCAGGCAGCTTTAGCGAGCTTGGCAGCCTCCAAATTCATCTCATACGCCAAATGCCCCATATGGTAATCATCTTGGGCAACGGTAGTCGCGCCAAAAGTATTGGTTTCAATAACATCGGCACCAGCTGCCAGGTATTTTTCATGAATCTCTGTAATGACTTGCGGTTGAGTGAGCGTCAGCAGCTCGTTATTGCCTTTTACAAACAGTTCGCGCTGGCCTGCCGGCGCGGCAAAATCAGCAAATCGTGTACCGCGGTAATCAGCCTCTGTGAGCTTATATTGCTGAATCATCGTACCCATCGCACCATCCAGAATCAGGATACGTTGCGCTAATAATTCACGGAGGATTTTTTCAGTTGCAGTGTGTATTTCTTGCGACATAGACAGGCTTTATGGGAGTTTGGTTGTGATATGTAGATTATAACATTGGTGCAAATATCTTATTAGATATCATACCGTCGATACTGAATTGCTTCAGCGATATGCGCAGGCTGAATGCTGATTTCATCACTTAAATCGCAAATAGTGCGCGCAACTTTTAATATACGGTGATAGGCTCTCGCCGATAAATTAAGGCGCGAGATTGCAGTTTTTAACAACGTTAAGCCCGCCTCGTCTGCAAGGCAATGTGTATCAATCTCTTTAGTGCTTAACAAGTTATTAGATTTATTTTGCCTGCTGAATTGCTTGCGACGTGCTTTTTCTACACGCGCCTGAATGGCTTGTGAGTGTTCACTTACGCTAGACTTAATCAGCTCGTCTTCTTTAAGGGCGGGCACCTCAATATGCAGGTCAATTCTATCCAGCAATGGCCCGGAAATTTTAGCTCGGTAACGCGACACCTGATCTGATGTGCAACGGCATTTGTTATTATGATGCCCCAAATAACCGCATGGACATGGGTTCATGGCAGCAATTTCTTGATAAATCATATGACCTCATTTAGTGATTGATGTGAGCTTACCAAAGATTTCATTTCACAGTGAAATTAAAGATGACTAATAAAGCATAACATTCGGAGAGTATGAACTAATAACTACATCTAAAATTTCTGTTTACCAAATTACCGTAGAAATATGCAGACAGAAAAGTTGAATATTTGGCCTTTTACTCCATGGGCAATCATATGGGTTCCAGTAACAGAAAGACATGGAGGTTTATTTCCATTTTTGATACTCCAAAATGGAAAACCTTCTCTAATAGCTGCGTATTACGCAAAGTGGATTTCTGAAGCGGGGTGGTCAGATGCAAAAATTGAGAAGCACCTTCGGACTATTGGTAAATTCTATGCATTTTGCTTAAGTAAATACCCAAATAACTCCATTCCTGAATCAAAAATTTACAATTTATTTGGTGAATTTGCTGAAAGCCGCTTCCGCGGAACAATCAACATTCATGGCATAGATCAATCCGGTCTATATTGGATTAGGGTTCTTTATAAAACGGTAAGAATGGAAATCAAATGTCTTAATAAATTTTCAAACTTCACATCGCACTATTTCAACGCCCCATCATTAAATCCCGAAGACAAACAGTTAGACCTTTCACTTAAGCATTACAAAAATCTAAGAGATCAAGGGTTATCAGATGCTCTAGTGCATCTTGACGGAGTTAGGAACGCAAAAACTAAACAATTATTCGAATTCAGTACAAGAATTATACAAAAAGTTTCTAGACCCAAATACATCAATACTGTTGATTTAATCAAATTGATTGATGAGGGTTGTCATTCTGCTAGAGACAAAATGCTTTTGTTATTGATGGGTTTCGGCGGCCTCAGAATTTCGGAACCCTTACATCTTTATGTGTCAGATGTTATGAATCACTTTCCATACACCCAAGCTTCAAAAATTGTTCTTAGCCACCCTTCTGAAGGCCATTTCTCATGGAGAGATAAGAATAAAGTACATAAAGGTAAAAGAAGTGATTACCTCAAAACAGAATTTTCCTTACTTCCTCGAAATGAACTCGGGGGAGGTCATAAAAACTTTAGTGGCTGGAAAGGTATGGACTTAGTTCATGCTGAGCCAAATGATAATTATATTTATTGGCTTGCAGAGGAACATACAGGTAGTTACTTCCGAAAATTACTTGAACAATACATCGAAGAGAATAAAAGTCTTTTTGTTCACAACAGACTCGAACACCCTTATTTGTTTTTCAATACAAAAAAGAGAAGTGACACATATGGGCAAATGATGACTTTAGCAAATGTACATCAAGTCTTTTACAACGCATGCAAACGTACAAACATAGACTCTCACCCCCACTTAACCCGTCATCACTATGGATTTTATGTCAGAGACATCCTTAATTTAAGAGCTGAAGATCTAAAAGCTCTCCTAAAACACAAAGCCATTACAAGCTCACAAAAATATTTTCATAAGGACGCATCAAGTGTAAGAAATTCAATATTAGAAAATCTATCCCCGTCAACAATTAATCATAGTTGTGAAAAAACCGTTATTTTTCCGGCCCATTGGAGCTATTTCTAAATGCATACAAATTTTATTACTGAAGATCAAACGTCTCTAAAAAGATTCCTAGGAATGGCAACAAAAAGACCGATCTTAATCAATACACATCAAGATAAATTTATTTTACTGAAGACTCTATCTGCAACGGAATGGTCAGAAATGGGCCGCAAATTTTATTTGTCTTTATTAACCAAATCCCTAAAGGACTACGAAAATTTCGAAGAAAAAAAAGGTTTATTACGTATCTTTGGCTGTGACTCTGAAAAGGCCTGTGCATTTCATTACCTAAAAGCTGATTGGCTGAAATCTGTGATTGAAAATCGCATTGGGTACCCGGTCAGTAGCTACAAAGTTATATTAGATTACTTGTTAACCCTAAATGAAAATCAACAAATCGAACTTTGGCAATCAATCAGGCCAAGAACCAAAGTTGAGTATGAAAATGCACTGCGCTCTAGATTTTTTAAAGAGGGAGAGTTGAATGCGTTGAATCTTGAAGAGCTAACTTTGCATTACGGCTTCCAAGAATGTATCAACTTCATGATTAACTTACTTGCATACCCATCGTTCGGGAGGAAGGGACTTGATTTTAGCGACCACGATAAAAAATTTGTAACGTCCGTTGGCTTTAAACAAAAAATATTGGAGTTTTTGGTTTACCTGCAAAGTAAAGATTATTTATTGTTCTCAATCGGAGCATATTTAAAATTACTAAAGAATAATCAGATAAATGGAAAAGGTACAAATACTGGAAGACTTACTCCCGTAATCAAAGAATCTGAATTCATTACGAGAGATGTGAGGCAACTTATACAAAGTGCATCTAATGAAAGAAGAGACGACAGTGAGGTAAAAAGAGATTGTGCAATATATGCCGGTTGGTTCCTTATGAGTACGTCAATCAAAGATATTGGCGATCTGTCTACAGAAATTCTCGAAGCAGCACTACCCTACAATGTAAGTAGGTATGGTTGGTTTGATAACTTTATTCATATTTTTAATGAAGATAAAAGATATAAAGCCATTAAGTTTCCCCAACCCCGAAGATTTAACAAAAATGAAAAAAAATCCACAGCTAAGGCACGTTCTTTCGAGTGGGCATTAGATAAATTTCCGCACCTCGAAAAATGGTGCGATTTGATGAATAAATATATCCAAAGTAGATATGTAACCTATACGGTAGGAATGTATATGCAAGCCTCATATTTTCTAGAGTATTTGGCAACTTTAGAGTATGCGCCCTTGCCAGACAATCTCGATAGAGAAATTCATATTCGTGGCATCAACACTACAAAAAAATTTATTACGTTCCGAGACTTTTTAGACAATTGGATAACACAAACTGGAAGAACTAAGGGAGAGCCTCTAGGTCCTGAGAGTAAAGCCTCAAAAATGCATTTCGTACGAAACCTAATGCAATTTCATTGTGAAAAAAATATCCGACTTATTTCGGAAAGTCCTGAGCTTGCTTCGATTCTCATGACCACCAATCCCATAAAAGAAATGGATTGTGAGTGGAAATCATCCAAGTCAGCAACTACTCATCGTACGGCTTTAAAGCAAGAATATTTGGATTTAGCAACGGAGATTATCCTTTCCCCCGATGTAAATGGTATTCCTACTTTCAATTGGGTCAGAAACCATCCTGGATTAAGCAATGACTGGATATTAATAAATAATAGGGTTGAAACTGATTGGCGTTGGACTCGTGTCCATAATTTACAGAAACAAATTTGGCAACCTTCAAGAGTTTTAGCCTTATATACAATATTAGAACTAGGCTTACGCGGTTTTCAAGCAAGATGGCTGGACTCTGGCATGGCCGATGAGTTCTATTGGAATTTCTCTAACAATTCATTTGAAAAAAATCAATCAGATTTAGCAACCAAAGGCAGGCAATTAGGTGTTTTTCAACCTTTGCCCAGTGGATTTTTAAATGATGAATCTACATTGGGCTTTTACGTCTCAACGAATAAAAATCAAATATGGAATCTACAAGATTTCAAAGGACTACTCATTCCATGGCCGTATGAAACTCTTTATAACAACATTCAATTGCAGCGTGACTTTATTATTCTAGTTAGCGAAATGTTCCATACAACTTCTGTCCGACTCTCGGATCAAAGTTTGGATATAAGCCCAAAAGTTAAAGATCTGCTACCGTCCTTTAATCCCCTTTTCAGAGACCTTAGTCGAACCAATGGGAATAATTTACCTATTTCTTCTTCAAAAATTAATTATTTATGGGTGTTGGTATGTGAGGAGATGGAAAATCGACTTTTAAAAAAAGGCATTAATATCAAATTAGTTAATAAAAATAAAAGACGGTCTACGGCAGTTTACGACAGGCATTCTATTAGAGTATCTAGATTTACCAGTTTGATTAAATCAGGAATACCCTTAGAAGACATTAGCGAATTTATTGCTGGGCATCGATCGTTAGCGATGACCCTTCGTTATAACAAACAAAATCCACTGGAAGTAAGAAAAAAGATTTTAGCTATCCAAGAAGAAAACAAAAAACTATTGGATGCCGGAATTTTGGATAAATTATTTGAATTGCTTGAAGGAAAAAGCAATTTAACCTCCCAAGAGGTAATGAATTTAGTGGGCACAGATATATATAAGCGTTTTTTGATAAAAAATAATCCTGCAAACAATTTGAATGAGTCATACGTTACAGACATTCAACCTAGTCAATGGACTATTCAAATCGATGGTATATGTCCAGGTACTTCTTGTGAATCAGGAGTAATAGATAATCAATCGCTCAAAGCTGGGGTTAGAAGATGTGGGAATTGTAAATTCTTCATTACTGGAACAGCATTTCTTTACGGCCAAGCCCATAAATGTAATTTGATTCTCTTCGAGATGAAAAATTTAGGAAAGGAACAGTTTTTCTGGAGAGCAGCAAAAAGAGAATCTAATCCTGGCGAAACTAAGTACGAGGAGTCAATGAATCGGTTAGTTGAGATCGAAGATAAATTAGAAGGATTAATCACAGATTGGTGGGGTAGGTACAAACTTTTCAAAATGTGCTTGGATCTCATAAATGAAAAAAAAGATGAAGGTGATAATCGATTGATTACCTATGGAAATGATCAAGATTTCAAATTCACAATTTCCAATACAAATCACCTTGAATTCGTTAAGGAAATTGCTCAGTCAACTGAAATTCTATCGGTAGATATAGGGAATAAAGGTCCAGAAAATGAGCTGAAAGAGATTATGAACGTAATCTTATCCGAAAGTGGTGTAAAACCTTTCTTACTGGGATTGCCAAAAGAAAATTCTTTGAGAATTACAAATCTTGTAGCGGAAGCTATGGTAGCGATATTTCAAACACATAATGAAGGTAATGAAACTTTAGCCTATGAACAAATGCTTGATATCGCTGAAAAACAAAAAGGCGTTGAAATTGCCCCTAGGGTAAAAGCAAGCTTACAAAGACTAGCCTCAGTCTTTGAAAGTGATAACAATATCGAGATTAAATTTAAGAGTCTTGAAAATCTGCTAATTAACACTACCCAGAAAAGTGTGAAAAATGACATACAGTAGTTCTGAACATCTTTACCAATTCGTTATGAATAATGACGACATAGACAGCAGATTAAAAGAGTCGTTTAAAAGTATCAAAGTCGCATGTGATGCTATAGAAGAGGAAGTAAAAAAGGCATCTCTCAAAGGAGTCGTATATAAAAGAAATCCTATATACGTTACGTCTGTCGGCAATAAATGCGTAAATTTATTTGGTGGTCCGTCAGCTGCATCTATAATCCAAAACAATAAATCTGAGCCGCTTAAATCTACATATATAAATTTAAGAGCTACCGAAATCAAACTGCCCAACAAAAGTCAACAAAGTTTTGATCCGATTGATAACATTCAAGATTCAAGCTTAAAAAGCTACATCAAAAGTCTTGAAACGAAATCCAAATTTCTCGAAGCTAGGGTATTAGAACTTTCAAAGTTTATCAAAAATACACACTCACAGCCCATTGAAAGTGTATTAGCAAACTTCACTTTAGAAACGAATGATCAGATAACTGATAGAGTGAATATTTTTAACTCACCAATAAGCGAAAAGACAAAAAGCTCTCTTAAAAAGATATTAGATTCTCATCATTTGGTAGCATTTAATTTGATACTTCATTCCGGATATATTATTGATCAAACAACAGGATTAGAGTTTTTAACGAAAGATGATGTTACCGAGTTAGAAAAGCTTATTTCTTTTTAAAGTCTTTCGTTACAATATTTATAAATTCTTTTTACTGAAAGAATGCTTTTGCTCTATTCAATACAAAGGGTTGAAAGTCTTTATGATTAACAAATTCCTCGAAGGAAGATCGATCTGAGAATCTTTGGATGACTGCTGAGATTACAGTCTCAACTGAGTAATTTTTATCTCGCTTGGCTCTGCTATTAGCATTTGCAAAAACACCATTAATAGAACCTTTGAAATGTTCAAGTTCATCCGAAGAAATTTCCAAATCTGCTAATATAGAATTAAGAATATCACGCCAAGATCTGTCGTCTAAAGATTGAATGTTGATGGACTCTGGTAATTTCCACCAATGCAATTTTCTTTTACCAACTTTTATAACATCGTGATTTTCAGCGTATTTATAGCTCTCTGAGCTAAGAGCTGAACCCCAGCCAAGAGAATTTGCGATCGTACCTTCTGTTTTACCTGAAAACTCTATCCTACCTTCAATCTCGCAAGCATAAATTAGGTTACTTGGTAAAAAATCCTTTATCCGAATTGCAGCTGCGAGTAATGAAACTTCACAAGATTGTGCGGTGATTGCGTGAACGCTAGCGATATTGTTTGGATATTTTGATATCAACGATATCACCCAATCATAAGGCATTTATAATTCTGCTGCAAAACTATTGGCTTCTGATT
>JAZJZG010000084.1:0-2756 GCA_040389995.1 Pseudomonadota bacterium
TAATACTTCACTACTAAGTTTAGACTTCCATTGCAACTTACCGGCAATATCGTAAGCATATACCGCGCCCTTCTGCGTACCGACCAAGACTAGGCTACCACCGGCACCAACACCGCCAGAAATCTTTTCATCAACTTTGGCACGCCAAATTTGCGTGCCATTAGTTGCATCTAACTTAACCAATTCACCATCCGCACTAGCGGCGTAAGCATAGCCAGCCTCAACAACTGGAGTGAATTGAAAATCCTCAGCTGCGCCAACTTTAGCTTGCCATAATAATTTAGTGCCAGCCGTTTCTTTTAGCTCGGTCAATGGCTCTGGCGGATTAGCCACTTCAGCGCCAAATATTTTCTCAGATATACCTGCTTTAATATCACCGATGCTACTGCAGCCGCTGACCATCAACAGACTTAATATCGCGAACAGACTTAATAACGCTTTAATATATTTATGTAACAACAATACGATGCTCCAGCCTAAGTTTGATATTACTCATTCAGTTAAATAAGCATTGATCCAGTTTTAACCCAGCGCTTCAAGTTTATGCTGAGTGTAAATGCGGTATTTACCCTGTGGGTTTAGTTTAGCAAGCGCTTCTTGATACGCTAGCTTCGCCTCGGCATTTTTCCCCAGACTAACCAATACATCGCCTTTTAAATCAGCAAATAATCCGTCAAAACCTGCATCATGCGGTGCATTGAGTAACTTTAACGCAGCTTCATTATCTTTTTCTTCAGCTAAAATATTGGCCAACTGCAAGCTTGCTAACGCACTTACTGAAGTTTCTTTTGCGTTTTTAATAACCCACTCTAACTGGCTTTTCGCACTTTTAGCATCATTGGCTTGATAATTAACTTTTGCAGCAAATAAGGCGGCACGGCCGGCATATGGCGTGCCAGAAAAGTTGTCCATCAACGCTGCAGATTTGGCTTTAACTGCTTTTAAGTCTTTTTCATCGGTCACCAGTAGCTCTTGATACTGCGTTGAAGCTTCTACTGACTGCTTGTTCTGATAGTATTTCCAGCCGTGAAACGCTGCATAAGCAACAAGCGCCGCTATCACTAAGGTGCTAGCCATTTGACCATAGCGTTTCCACCAGGCTTTAAATTCGTCTAACTGCTCTTGCTCTTCTAAATCGTATGCCATTACTTTTCCTATCCAATCTATTTAATCTTACTTATGCTTAAATATTCAGCCATGATACTTATTGCGATTAGACACTAAGCATTCACCACTCTTTTACCGGGAATTGCCGCCAATAAATTCTGCGTATACTTGTGTTGCGGTTGCTGGTAAATATCCACCACTGCACCTTGCTCCACTATTTTTCCCTGATGCATCACTACAATATCATCGGCAATATGGCGTACCACGCGCAAATCATGGCTGATAAACACATAACTCAAGGCCATTTCTGCCTGCAACTCTTTGAGTAGCAACAAAATTTGCGCCTGTATCGACACATCCAACGCCGATACGGGTTCGTCGCACACTACCACTTTAGGCTGCAACACCAAAGCGCGTGCGATACCTATACGCTGCCTTTGCCCGCCTGAAAATTCATGCGGGTATTTTTGCATATCCGCTGCAGTCAAACCAACACGCTTTAGCATGGCGATTACTTTTTGCTGCTGCTCAGCACTACTACCAAGACCATGTATCAGCAAACCTTCACCAACGATTTCACCTACGCGCATGCGTGGATTAAGCGAGGCAAACGGATCTTGAAACACCATTTGCAGGTTTTTACGCACGGCTCTTAACGCTGCACCACTCAGTTTAGCTAAATCTTGCCCGGCAAACAGCACTTCGCCACTATCCAGGGATTGCAATTGTAACAGACAACGCGCTAACGTGGATTTACCGCTGCCAGATTCCCCCACCACCGCTAAGGTACTACCTTCTCTAAGCGTGATACTTACATCATCCAAGGCTTTAACCAAGGTAGTGCCAAAACCGAACTTGCCACTGCGCTGGCTGTAGGTTTTGATCAAATTATTGGCAACTAATATAGTGTTATTCATCACTGCAACGGGCTCGCTCATCCCATAATGCCTGTATGGATTGGAGCAAGCTGACTCTCAGGCAACCAGGAATAGTCGATCGGCTTCAATGGCTTTTTGCCCTCGGCATCTGGCACACAAGCCAGCAGCGCTTTAGTATAAGGATGCTGCGGATTACCTAATACTGCATCCTTGGTGCCAGACTCAACAATTTCACCTCTGAACATGACCACCACATTATCCGCAATATCTGCCACTACGCCAAAATCATGGGTAATAAATAACATGCCCATATTCATGCGCACTTTAAGTTCGTCCAGCAGCCTCAGTATCTGTGCTTGCACTGTCACATCCAAGGCGGTAGTAGGCTCATCTGCAATCAATAACTGCGGCTCGCAGGCAATGCTCATAGCTATCATCACGCGTTGACGTTGCCCGCCAGACAGCTCATCCGGATAACTATTGGCGCGGCCAACCGGGATACCGACCATTTCCAGTAAGTTAGCGACTTTAGTTTTTAAGCCGTCGCCTTTAAGCCCTAAATGCGTGGTGAGACTTTCGCCGATCTGATAGCCCACAGTCAACACCGGGTTAAGCGAAGTCATCGGCTCTTGAAAGATCATGGCAATTTTTGCGCCGCGAATTTTTCTTAAACTAGCTTCATCTAATGAGGTTAAGTCTTGTAAACCTAGTTGCGCATCATTGAATAACACTTTACCCGTCGTTAATTGCAACTGTTTGGATAACAAACCC
>JAZJZG010000085.1:0-7228 GCA_040389995.1 Pseudomonadota bacterium
ATTTAAATTAATGTCTATCGTTTTAGCTGCCAGATTCACTGGCAATTTGAAGGATGGATTATCTATTAAATCAAGCATCAACTGGGCTGGATTACAATTGAGCGACTCATGGAGGCCAATGTAAGATGTAGTAATTCTGGGATTGATTTCAACGACATAAATTGCTGCACCATCAACAATCACATCAATACCGACATAACCATTTAATCCAGAGAGTGCCTCAACAACGCTATCAGCCAGTTTTGCAAAAGCAGCATGATATTTATTGACGCCATTTACCAAGCACCCATTATAGTGAATTGCGTAGTCTTGACTAAGCTTAGCAGTTTGCGTGTTACTGGCCTGAAGCTTAATCATTTGCTGATTACAAGCCAGCACCCAAGCTTTTCCAGCTTTACACAATATAGAAATACTCGCGGGTATACCGACTTGGTAAGGTTGAATAATATAGCCAGCCTGTTTATCTGGATGAAAATTCAACCACGCTTGTAACGCCACCTTATCACTAAAATAGAACGTGTCATCACAGCCTGCGCCGTCGTCAGGCTTAAGCACGTAACCATCGTTGAATGATACTGCAGATTCAAAATTCGACGTCAGCCACTCGTTCAGAGTATAAGTGGGAATCGTCAGAATATTCGCGTTTTTAAGTACGTGGTAAGTGGCATACTTACTGCTGGCAATACCCACCGCATGCTGGTTACAGCCTAAATTTCTGACCGCACTTGCTTCTAGCATTTGCGTCAATTCGGTTAGCACGCCATCGGTTTCCGGTGCGATAACCAAAGCCAAATCACAGCTTTGCAACATTTCCTGCCAAATCTTTATTGGATTGGCTGCTTTAGCCATACCAATAGCCTCTTGGCTTTGAGCTGGGAAACTCACTCTAGTGTCATAAGTAGTGACAATCTCAACATCATCAAGCATGCTGAAATCTTGTAACAGCGCATCCCGCATTAACGTGCCTTCTCGTAACAAAGAAGCTGGCAACGGCAGACCATTGAGGCCGCCAGCTGTGATATATTCTAATAGCAATATCTTCAAAAAAATCTCATATTCAGTGCTTATTATTAAATGGAAATTATCCCTGTCATCGATTTAATGCAAAACCAAGTAGTGCATGCACGCTTAGGACAGCGGCAGCATTATCTGCCGATTCAGTCATCGTTATGCACATCTAGTGCACCAATGGATGTTGTCAGTACGCTACTTGAATTATACCCATTTGAACGCCTCTATATTGCAGACCTTGGCGCAATACAGGGTCAAAACCATCATTTTCAAACAGTGCAGTCCATTAAAGATGAATTTCCGCATCTTGAAATATGGTTAGATAGCGGGATTGCTGGCGTGAGTGATTTACAGAGATTAAAAGATTTACGTGTTAGTCATGTAATAGGCAGCGAAAATATCAAATCAATCAACGCTCTCATGGACCTAAAACGTGCACTTGCCGATAAATTTATATTATCGCTAGATTTCAATGCTCAAGGCTTTTTAGGTCCGGCTGATTTATTAAATGATCCTCAATATTGGCCGAGTACTATCATTGCCATGACCTTAGATAGGGTTGGAAGCCATCATGGTGCTGATTTAAAGCGATTACAATCACTCATTGATAACAATACCCCATGCCAGTTTTACGCAGCTGGCGGGGTAAGGGACTTGGAGGATCTAAGAAAAATAAGTGAAACAGGTGTCACTGGTGCACTCATCGCAAGTGCGCTTCACAATAAACAACTAACCGACGTAGAGATTATCTACGCAAATAACGTGCTTTAGTCAACGCAACACCATCACTTAGCCTGGAATGGATGCGCTGAGTCTTTATACCTTTTTAGCAAGTCATCTACTCTAGGCTCTCTTGCTACAGCGTTTCTAATCGCCTGTTTAGTCGCACGATAGTTCCAATCCTGCACACGTTTATCATCGTCGGCTTTGCGGTCTATGAATACACCTACACAAATAAACACATCTTCAGCCTCATCCTGAGGGATCGTGCCATCGGCAACAGAATCCATCACCGCCATAGACACACCACGTTGTGCCGGACCGAACATCTGCAAGGCTTGCTTGCCGTTCTTAATAGTGACTTTATTAAACATCACGGTTGCGGGCTTAGTCATCATATTCGGTGCAGTGATAGCCAATAAGCCATTGGCGCCATCTTTTTGGTCAGTCAGCGCACGACAAAATGCTTGCTCAGCAGGGCTACCACGTGGCCCCATCAACAAATCAATATGTGCTACATTCAGTAAATCCAAACCGCTGCCATCAGCACGATTTTCAATCACTAGTGCCTCTCCTACTAGTACTCGATCGATAACGGCCATTTTAATTCTCCTTTTTGAAAAATTACATTCCAAATTGAATACCGACTACATATCCTCTAGATAAGACAATTAAACAGCACATAAGTGCAACTTTTATGCGGCTTCGATAGCACTAAGCTAATAATATAGACGTAAAAAAACGAGTGGCATAGCCACTCGTTTCGATAAGCAACTACAGCAAAAATGATTACTCTAAGTTTGCATGAATAGCGCGCATACCTTCTTCAGTCAGCCCTTTGGCTTCGATAATATCGCCAATAGCAGCTTCTAAGTAAAGTAAAGTTGATAGCTCGAATTGTGATCCCATTGGCATACCTTTTGTCAGTGGGAAGCTACTGTCATTACCGATTTGAATGGTTAGATCAGCTGCATCTGCCATAGGCGAAGATTTCTTCATTGAAATCACCACAAGTTTAGCACCTACAGATTTTGCTTTTTTAACAAACGGCAATAGAGTCTCTGTACCGCCTGAACCTGATACCAACACCAATAAATCACCCGCTTTAATAGCAGGCGTCACGATCTCACCGATCATATTCACGTTGTAGCCAGAATGCACCAAGCGCATCGCAAAGAAGCGTGAAACAAGTAATGAACGACCTGCACCGCCAATAAAAATACGACCTGCTTCATCAACCAGCTTCAATAATTTTGCTGTGTTACTTTTATCTGTTTCTGACAAGATAGTGGTGAGTCTATCTAAAATTAATTTTTGATGATCCATGATATTTCCTCAATTATTCAACGGTTATTTAGTATTTAATAGTATCAAAAAAAATCCTGACCCATTACTGAGTCAGGATTTTTTATTTACTCATCTCAATAATTGCTTATTGGGCCTAGTTAACTGCTATTGGTTAATTAAAACCAAAGCTTATAACTTAAGCGTGAGCGATAGCTGTGATTTCAGCAGCTGAAGCAGCAGGATCTGCAGCGCCGTAGATAGCAGCACCAGCAACAATGATAGTTGCGCCAGCGTCACGTACTTGAGCAGCCGTAGCAGCTTTAACGCCACCAGCAACTGAGATTTCAACGCCAAGACCTAATGAAGCAACTAAAGCTAAGTCAGCAAATGGTGTTTGACCAGCAGCTTGTTGATCTAAACCAGTGTGAACGCCAATGATGTGCGCGCCAGCAGCAGCAACTTCTTTAGTTTTAGCAGCTTTATCAGCAACGTTGATCAAATCAACTTGTGCTTTTTTGCCGTATTTGTTAGCAACGTCAATCACACCTTTGATAGTGCCGATATCAGCGGTACCAAGTACTGTACAAATATCTGCACCAGCTTTGTAGAATGGCTCAGCTTCGTAGAAACCAGCATCCATAGTTTTTAAGTCAACTAAGATTTTGTTGTTTGGGAATTTAGCACGTAAAACTTCAAGTAATTTAACACCGTTATGCTTGATGCATGGTGTACCAATTTCAAGAATGTCCACGTGTGGAGCAACTGTAGTTGCTAATGCAACTGTTGCGTCGAAATCTAATGAATCTAGTGCCATTTGGGTTAATGCCATGGTGTTTCTCCGGTTAATAATTTTTAAGGTGATACAGGATTATTGCTATTTTTGTAAAAAATCTAGATTACATTTAATCACTGATTAAACGCCTGTAGCTAAATTTTAATATTACTATTACAAAAAATTCGTACTAAACAAATTTAGTGCTACAAAAAACTGGACACTTATAGTAAATGCCCAGTAAACATATGTCAATTCTAAACTTGCCTGATTACGTTTTTATTACAAAATAATTACTGCTTGCAACTTTGCACGCTTATAGTTTTGCACTTAAAGCAGCTTCAAGTTTGTTTTGATCTACAACAAAACCACGAATACCTTCTGCTAACTTTTCAGTCGCCATCGCGTCTTCATTTAATTGAAAGCGGAACTCTTCTTCGGTCAATCTTGCTGGTGGCGCTTTTTTAGCACCGCCATCGCTCAATACGCGAGTCAATGTGCCTTCTGTTGCAGCCAAATCTTGCAATAAGTTTGGTGAAACAGTTAAACGGTCACAACCTGCCAAAGCAATCAACTCACCAGTGTTACGGAATGAAGCGCCCATTACGACAGTTTTGTAACCATGCTCTTTGTAATACGCGTAGATAGCGCGCACTGAAACCACACCTGGATCAGTTTCTTGTGTGTATGTTTCACCAGTTTTAGCTTTGTACCAATCCAAGATACGGCCAACGAATGGAGAAATCAAGAATACGCCAGCTTCAGCACATGCACGCGCCTGGCCGAAACCGAATAACAACGTAAGGTTACATTGGATGCCTTCTTTTTCAAGAATCTCACCAGCTTTGATGCCTTCCCATGTTGAGGCTAATTTGATCAACACGCGATCTTTACCAACGCCTGCAGCTTCATA
Source organism: Pseudomonadota bacterium (assembly GCA_040389995.1). Taxonomy (GTDB): domain Bacteria; phylum Pseudomonadota; class Gammaproteobacteria; order Burkholderiales; family Methylophilaceae; genus Methylotenera. The sequence continues at coordinate 4,704 of JAZJZG010000085.1, forward strand.
GAATTTGATTAGTTTACGGCCTTTAGCAACCATTTTCTCAACATTGAATGACAAGCGTGCGTCTACCTCTGTAGAGATACGGCCTGGCACAACTTTAGAAATTTCAACACCAATCAACACAGCCAATTTGTCAGCAGCGTTTTCGATTTGCACTTCTTTGCTGCCACCTTGTGCTTTTGCGTAAGCGATTGATTCGTCAATCAGGTGTGCATACTGTGGCAAAGTACTTGCCTTCAGCAATAAGGAAGGGTTTGTAGTTGCATCAACAGGCTTTACACTTTTAATTGCCTCTACATCGCCGGTATCAGCCACGATTGTAGTCATGCTTTTCAACTGCTCTAATAAATTTGCCATTACTTGCCTCCTGAGAATTATTTATTGTGATTTTAGCCCGACCAACTTGTTACATATTCTGGATAAATAAACAAGCTATTTACAGCATCAGTCTTATACAAAATCTAACGCAATATTATATCTGAAAATTCATACGTTGTCGTTAGCCGGCCTGTCGATTCACCGGTCTTTTTTCTCGTTTTTATATTGACTTTTCGGGCGGATTTCTTCAGCCCCTATGCCCAACATTAGGCTAAAAATATAGCCAGTAAAGTAGCCACCGTTAAATCTGCGCTAGTTCCGGGATTAATTTTACGTTCTTTCAGTGATGCATCCCAATCAAGCAGTTTCTTTTGCATCAACTTTGGGTTATCAACAGCCCAATAAGCCACTTCAATTTCCTTAGCTTCAGTCATCAGCAAAGTGGCTAGCTTATCGCCATATTTTCGGCTGACATGGCTATCCAATTGCCTGACTAAGAAATCTAAGTATAAAGCCGTAGTTGCCCATGCCTGGTTTTGCCAGCGCGCCATGGCCTCATGATAACGCCGAAGTCCGCACTCAAAAATATCCTGATAAGCATTAGCGTACTGCCACGCGATGCGGTCTTTATGTGCAGCGGCACGCATCATCGCTAACAGGGGCACATCAGGTACTTCATTGACGTCATGGAGATTAGCACGGCCTAGTCCAGCGGGGTTCGCCAGCACAATCGCTTGTGCCGTAAGCACTGCATCGTGAATATTCAGTTGCTCTAGCGTATGCGTCAAATTTTGTCGTAACGTTAACGTAGCATCACCATGCAAGGCTGCGTGAATCAATGGTGCGCATAATAAAATCACGCCCAAATTAGTATTCATGCCCACAGCTTGCTGAGTAGCCTCTACCGCTAAATAAATACGTTCACCCACACTGAAATCGGGCTGTGCGATCACAGCGGCAGAAGCATCTGCACTTTTAATAAAATCCTGTATCGTCATGCCGTGACCATCGGCAAATATATGTACATTGCCGGGCTTTAAAACTTGCAGTTCAGCCATGCAAGCCTGCCTATAAGCGCTGGCCAATTGCTTAGAGCCTAGTTGTTTAGGGCTCAGTTTTTTAGATTCCATATCAGTATTGATTAGCTTAACTTACTTAAAAAATCATCAACCAGCATTTGTGCAATATTCACATCAGCCACACTCTGTAAACCCTTCCAGGCGGGGATACTATTCACTTCCAGCACATAATACTCACCACTCTTAGCCTGAATAATATCGACGCCACAATAATCAATATCTACCGCTTTTGCCGCTTGTAAAGCAAGCGCTATCATTGCGTCATCAGGCTTTATAAGCTCGCAACGCCCGCCAGCCGCCACGTTATTTACCCAGCTAGCGCCGGTACGCCGCATAGCAGCAACCACCCTACCATTAATCACAAACACACGATAATCATGCGGCTCATTGGCCGTGGCAATCAGCTGTTGGAAATAATATACGCCATCGACATGCTGCTGCATCGGTACAGGTAGTGGCTCATGGTCAAGCAATTTGCGTACACCTAAGCCCTGTGAGCCAAACAGCGGCTTCATCACAAGTTGCTGATGATTATTTGCCGCACTTTGACGAATATCTTCTGCCTGCATTCGAGATTCGCATACCCAAGTAGCAGGCGTTGCAACAGCATGTTGCTGCAGTAAAAAACTGGTCATGGCCTTATCAACCGTGCGCTCAATCGCTCTACCCTGGTTATAGATCCTCACGCCCACTTGCTGCAACATATGCAATATATTCAAGCGCATGATTACCTGCTGTAGCGTTCCTCCATCCACACCTCGGACAAACGCACCTGGTGGATATGCTGCAGAAAAAGATGGAATCATGATGTGCGGCACTGGATTTTGCGCATCAGGGTCAGCAAGGTTTAAGTGGCAATCCACCAGCGAAATAAACACTGCATCAACGCCGCGGTTCTTAAAAGCCAGCTTTAGCTGCTCACCATGCCAGCCTGCATCATCAGTAAAAATTGGGATTTTCAAAGCTTTTTATTTTTCGGATTTCATCAAACAGCTAACAAATATCAGTCAGAAAAAGACAGTGCTATCAAGTCCGCATTCAATGCGCCGCCTTCAAAAACATTACCCGTTGCGATATTGGTAATCGTTACTTTTGCCGGACTAAACAGCATGGGGTCTAATTGATAGAAGT
>JAZJZG010000085.1:7238-13952 GCA_040389995.1 Pseudomonadota bacterium
ATATTGTAAGACTTGAACACTTGTGCAAATGGTTTGCCATAATCACTTGAGGCACTGCTAGGTAGGTTTAAAGCTAATTCAGCCGCGGCTGCATCATCACCCTTTACCTGCAAATGTACATGCCCACCAAATAATATCGCATCATTGGTACGCCCCATCGCGGTCATGAAATCTTTAGCCACCGGCGGTAAGATTGCAACGCCACTGCCACTGATAATGTTTTCTAATGGAAAATGTAAAGTGTGTGCTTTGTGTAACGCCACCTCTAATACCCGCCCCACGATTTGAACGACACCAGCAACACTGGTGGTAGGCGTTAAAATAATCGTCAACTGTTCTGCTGCCAGCTTGGTATCCCGCACGATTTTTTCTATGACTTCTACAGGCGGAATCTTGTCCGTTTCTAGCACGATGCAAGTGCTTGTCGCCGTATCTTGATAATCAAGCTCTTTGAATAAATCTTCACGCTGGGCTAAAGCTCGCGCTGGCCCTGAGCCTAGCGCAAAGAATTTTGCGTGACTCAACGCCCAGCCTGCATATTGGCTGGCCAAGCATGCAAGCACAGGCTGCTTAGAGCTCACGGCAATGGCATCTGTATATTGAGCAGCCAAATGCGTGAAGCTAGTGTCTGCCTGTAAACGTGCTTCACCTAAACCGCCCATACAAATCTCAGCGATTAAGCGACCCGCCTCTGCACAACCAGCGTGCTGAATACCGGCATCGACAATAGTGCAGCCTGTTTCATGAACGGATACACCAATTTGCAATGCATTGGCTTGTTGTAGCAATTGTTTTAATAATGGCGCACTGAGTTGGTTCACACTCAAATGCGGCAATGATTCAACGCTGGAGGTATTTTGCATATCTTGCCTTTATCTAATGACTGGTTTTTTGACGATAATCTATTAATTTTTTAATGAGTATGTTAACCCGATTCTGCGCTAACTTCTTAGCTGCATCAGCATGCTCTGCATGTGCGGTCACTGTGCAAATCGGCTCACCAGCTTTTATATGATTGGACTGAACTGTGTACTGAGGCGTATCGACTGCCCAATCCGGCCAATCGAATGCCGCAGGAATATCTGCATCAAATTCAGCATAGACAATCGCATGCGCTTTAGGCTGTGCTGGGAGTCGTGCTTGCCTGAGCTTTAAGTTACTCAAACTTGTTTGATTTAAATTCACTTGCACATGTAAATCCAATAGATTTACATCTGGCTCGTATAAATCAAAAGTTGCGCTTAATCTAGGATTAACTTCCAACACATAGGCAACATCGCCTTGCACGCCTATTTTCCCTACAACATTTTCTACAATGGCATCTAAGCTATTTAAGCCCAGCAAGCCAAATTCACACGTTAGTTTTTGTGCTGCATCTGTCAAACTTTTCTGAAGCGCCTGCGGCAAATCAATATTGCCAACTGCACCGCCGTAGCGAAAAGGCATCACCTCTGTAGGGCTGAGCCACTGCTCATTAAAGCCAATCGCTACAATTTCTTTACCATCTGCAACAAATAATAATGACACTGAATATCCATCAATATACTGCTGATAATAATGGTTTGCAGCAGCCGCTGCTTGCGTGTTAGCGATACTAATATGCGTGCCACCGCAACCACCGGCAAACTTCTCTAAATAACTACTTGTGTGCCAATCAGTTGGCAATACATCATAAACTTTAGGGCTCGCGATATGTAATTGCCCCAGTGCTGAAAAAAAACTAGACGCCGTTTTCACGGCATGCACAGTAGCGAGCGTATTGCCTATCACTGGTAATATCTGTGCAATTTGTTGCAATACCTCAGGCTGAGCATCGAAACCACTACCATACACAAAGCCCAGATATTGGCTCACATCCAGCGTCTTGATTGCAGCCAATAACGCACTAGCGTTAAATCCATACTGATCGTAATCCACCACTATAGTATGGTCTGCCAACTCAACCGTTTGCTTATCGGCAAATGCATCAATTGCAGTAACGATATAACCAGCTCGCTTCGCGGCCACCACAAAGGGGCGTGCTGACAATGCAATGATTAAAATTGATTTGCTAATCAACTGTAGTCTACTGCTTTAATAGGCAACAGTGCTTAGTGTGACGCTTGCAATAGCTCACGTGCCAAATTAAACGCCGCCATAAACTCCAATCTAAGCGGCTTATCTGAAGTCAGCATTTGTTTAAGCAATTGGTGTTGCGTGGCGTATTTAAGCTGCCCAATCGCTAAAGCACCAATACCATAAGTTTGCGTGCCGGCAATCATAACGCCATCATCACTCACACCCACGCTTTGCACACCTAGCGGCGATACTGCGTTCACATCGGCCACAACTTTCAGTTGTGTTGCAGCATGCAGCTGTGTCTGGCTAATCACCTGTACACCCGCGGCAGCCGCACACAGCACGATATCACTATGTGCTAAAACATCTTGTTTAGCCGTCTCCGTTGCACCATCTACCACCTGCATATGCACTTGATATTGTTCATTCCAAGCGTCTGCTTTCTGCTGAATATCACCGATAGACCTATGTGCAGCTAATTGTACAATCGCACCTTGTTGCGCTGCGATGATAGCGGCACAGCTACCTACCGGGCCTGTGACGCCAAATATGCTGATTTTTTTGCCAGTTAAATCTTCATTAAATTTTTGTTTTAGATGAAACTCAACCTTGGCTATCATGGCCGCAGCAGTAGTAAACGCACCGGACGGATCAGCGAAAATCGAACAAGAAAATGGTGCGAACATTGCCTGTTTACTGGCCTGCAGCATGGACATGGCAAGACCTATATCGCGCCCACCGATAAAGATAGCCTCACGCTTCACACCTGATGGACTGCGCGAAAAAATCGCATCTTGCGTTAGTCCCGTTACCTCAGACAAAGCCACATTGATATATGGCATGATTTTATCAAACCCTGCGTCATACGCCATGTTTACGTCAAACGGGCTGGCATTTTTGGCCGGTGTGATTAAATGCAGAATACTGGTTTTTTCCATATCAGATTACGCTTTCTATAATTTAAGTATATATAACTTGGGCACCATGATTACGCGCACTACAAATCATCCAGCCCAGCGCATCATCGGTAAATTTAGTTTTAAGCTGCTGCAAATGTTTTTCAGCTACATCTTCACTTTCAAACACGGCAAAACCCGTTGGCCCCCAAGAGCTTTGTCCAAAACAAGCGACACCAATGGCCTCTAAATGTTGCAGCACCGTAGCTACCTGCTTACTGGCATAACGCCCACCTTGCGCAGGTGCAAAATAATCACCTACATGAGCTTGTAGTGCCTGTACGCTCTGCCCAAACGCGGTCAAGTCATGCTCAACCAAGGCTGGCATGGCTTGCATTAACACATGCCGACATAAATGCGCGGCCAGGCTCTCAGAAAAAACCGGTAATTGACTAAAAGCAACCAGCTCTTCTTTCCCATGTATTCCTGGTTGGCTGTTATCCAGTATCAGCAAAATACGCCACTGCTCGGGAAAATCATAGCGTGCCAGCAAAGGCGGTATTTTTGATAGGCTGCCGTGGTTTGCGCCGCCGTGAGTTGCACTGCTGGCATTGGCATTACTGGCGCTTCGTCCACCATCAATCAACAATCCACCTTGGTCAAAAGCAGCGATACCTATGCCCGAACGACCACCGCGTCCGGTTAACTGTGCGATTTGTGCTGTAGTCAAATTTAGCTTGTACAAGCGGCTGATCGCAACACCTATCGCCAATGCCAACTGCGTACCAGATCCTAAACCTGCATGCTCAGGAATATGCTGCTTGATATTCAGGCTAAGGTTGCTGTTAAGATTAAGCTTGGCGATCAACTGTTGCGTAATCGCTAAAGCGCGCTCAGACGCAGCGCCATTCACTTGCAACTTATCGGTGATACTTGCGCTTAACTCTAGGCTAGGCGCGGCCAGACTCAAGCCTATACTGCCAAACTTTCGGCCTAAACCACCGTGCAGGTCAAAAAACCCCATGTGCAAGCGACCCGTGCTTTGCACAGCAACTGTTGGCATCAATTTTTGATGCGGCGTTTCTATGATATTTACTTTCACATCGTCTAATTGTTGCTTCATATCACAATCATTTTCTAAGCATACTGCTTAACACATTATTATAAGTCAAATGTTTAATCATAAGAATAATAATTTCTATATATTAAACTAATTTTAATCAACAACCACGGCCTTTACAAATGCTAACACGCATTTAATGCCATACCATACATGCAGGCTAACATCATTATTATTTAAAAGTACAGATTTTAGGGTGACAGCACACGCATATTTAGGCAAAATAACCACATACTGAAAAGAACTTAAATAATTGGTCATCCGCATAAACTCCATCGTGCATCTATTGTTCGTTAAATAGCAGCAATCATTGCAAAATAGTTTATATGTCGACTCAAAAAATTGAGTAATTTAATCACTTGTTTGAACATCGAGGAACACTAATGTCAGCCCACGTTATTCCATTTGAAAATTTAAGAAACATAGACGTTCCCTCAGTAGGCGGTAAAAATGCCTCTTTAGGTGAAATGATTTCTCAGCTATCGGCAAAAGGCGTGCGCGTGCCTACTGGTTTCGCCACTACGGCTGATGCTTACCGCGAATTTTTAGCACAAAACGGGCTAGATACCAAAATCAATGCCGAGCTGGATAAACTGAATGTAGACGACACGCAAGCATTGGCTATCTGTGGCAAACAAGTGCGTGAATGGATTATGGAAGCACCATTCCCGGAAGCGCTTAATAACGCAATCGCAGAAAACTACGCAACGCTTACCGCTAAATCAGGCAACGGCGCGACTTTCGCTGTACGTTCATCGGCAACGGCAGAAGATTTACCTGATGCTTCTTTTGCCGGCCAGCAAGAGTCATTTTTAAACATTCAAGGTTTAGACAATATTCTGCACGCCATTAAAGAAGTATTCGCTTCTTTATATAACGACAGAGCAATTTCATATCGCGTACACAAGGGTTTTGTGCATGCAGACGTTGCACTCTCGGCTGGCGTCCAACAAATGGTACGTAGCGATATTGGCTGTGCTGGTGTGATGTTCACTATCGATACTGAGTCAGGCTTTAAAGATGTGGTATTCATTACATCATCTTATGGCTTGGGCGAAACGGTCGTGCAAGGCGCGGTGAATCCGGATGAGTTCTATGTGCACAAACCATTACTGGCACAAGGCAAACCAGCGATTGTACGTCGTACGATGGGCTCTAAGCTTATCAAAATGGTGTTTTCAGATGCAACACGCGCGGGCAAAAGTACGCATACGATCGATGTAGACGCTGCTGATAGCGACCGTTACTCACTATCTGATGCAGATATTTTAGAACTTGCCCGCTACGCCATGACCATTGAGGCGCACTACGGCTGCCCTATGGATATTGAGTGGGGTAAAAACGGCGTTGATAACAAACTGTATATTTTGCAAGCGCGTCCAGAAACTGTGAAATCACAGGAATCTGCAAACAATGTTACCGAGACGTTCAAACTTAATAAACACCAGGCAAAACCACTAGTCGTGGGCCGTGCAGTAACACAAAAAGTCGGCGTCGGACCAGTACGCATTGTGCTGGATCCAGCAGACATGCACTTAGTGCAACCCGGCGATGTGTTAGTCGCCGATATGACAGACCCGAACTGGGAGCCTGTAATGAAGCGCGCGAGTGCCTTGGTAACAAACCGTGGTGGACGTACATGTCACGCAGCGATTATTGCACGTGAACTAGGTATCCCAGCAATCGTGGGTTCAGTGAACGCGACTGACGTGTTGCGTGAAGGTGAGATCGTCACCGTATCCTGTGCCGAAGGTGAATCAGGCTTTGTATATCACGGCGCACTTGACTATGAAGTCAGCTCACAAGCAACTGCCACGCTATCTACCGCACCTTGTAAAATCATGATGAACGTAGGCAACCCTGACATGGCATTTGGTTTTGCCAAAATACCGAATGACGGTGTAGGTTTGGCGCGTTTAGAATTCGTGATTAACAACATGGTGGGTATACACCCGAAAGCCATTTTGAATATCGATGCTATGCCATCTGCGATTCAAACCACCATTAAAAACCGTGCACGTGGCTACGCATCACCTAAACAATTTTATATTGATAAAGTGGCAGAAGGCGTTGCAACCATTGCTGCAGCCTTTTACCCTAAACCAGTGATTGTGCGTACATCTGACTTTAAATCTAACGAGTATAAAAAGTTAGTCGGCGGTGAGATTTACGAGCCAGATGAAGAAAACCCGATGATAGGCTTCCGCGGTGCAGCACGTTACATGGCTGAAGACTTTAAAGAGTGCTTCGCCATGGAATGTATGGCCATGAAAAAAGTACGTGATGAAATGGGCTTAACCAACGTTGAGCTGATGATTCCGTTTGTACGTACTTTAGAAGAAGCCAAAGCGGTCACAGACATCATGGCAGCCAATGGTCTTAAACGTGGCGTCAATGGCTTACGCCTCATCATGATGTGCGAGATTCCTTCTAATGCCCTATTGGCAGAACAGTTTCTGCATTACTTTGACGGCTTTTCAATCGGCTCTAATGACCTGACACAGCTTACGCTGGGCATGGATCGGGATTCAGGCATTTTGGCTGACGGCTTTGATGAACGTAACGATGCGGTCAAAGTCTTGTTAAAAATGGCGATACACACCTGTAACCGCTTAGGTAAAGATGTGGGTATTTGCGGTC
>JAZJZG010000085.1:13962-14911 GCA_040389995.1 Pseudomonadota bacterium
TGCTGAATGGTTAGTGGCTGAAGGCATACAATCAGTTTCATTGAATCCTGATACCGTGGTCTCGACATGGCAACGTCTGACTAAAAAATAACGTTTGAATAATACTGGTCAAAAATAGCATGCTGCATCGCACCGTATTTTTTATTTCAGACAGCACCGGCATTACTGCGGGCGCTTTGGGTAAATTGCTTGAACATTTTCCAAGCACTAACTTTACCCAGGTGCGCCTGCCGTTTACGGATACGCTGGATAAGATACAACTTGCACAAGACGCCATTTTAAAAGCAACCGAGCACGACGGCGGCAGACCGGTAGTGATTATGTCTTTAGGCAACACCACCTTGCGTAATACCCTAAAGCAGTCAAATGCCTACTTTATTGACCTATTCACGGCCTTTATCGACCCATTAGGCTTAGAGCTTGAGCAACAGCCGCTCACTGGCTCAGGCATTGCACACAGTATTATGGGCAGTAGCTATCATGACCGCATGGAAGCTATCAATTACACTTTAAATCATGATGATGGCATGACTAACTCTGGGCTGGAAGAAGCGCAGGTAATTTTGATCGGCGTGTCACGTTGTGGAAAAACGCCTACCAGCATTTATTTAGCCATGCAATTTGGTGTAAAAGCGGCTAACTATCCGCTGATTCCAGAAGATTTTGAACGCGGTACGCTACCAGCCGTATTACACAAGCATCTTGATAAAATTTTCGGGCTAACCATTAAAGCCGAACGTTTACATTCAGTGCGTAGTGAGCGCAGGCCCGATAGCGTTTATGCCTCACTGGATAATTGCCGTAAAGAAATCGCTACCGCAGAAAATTTAATGCGCAATTCGGCAATCACCTGGGCAGATTCAACGAGCCGCTCTATTGAAGAATTGTCAGCCATTATTTTGCAAAAAATACGGCAACCAGCCAAATAATTAGGTCTAGCACATAATAA
>JAZJZG010000085.1:14921-16759 GCA_040389995.1 Pseudomonadota bacterium
GCTTAATTCTATCCAGGATTTCCGCAGCGTCTGGTTTTATATCACTACTATAAACGTACACATCCTGACCACCCGGCAGAATGACATATTTATAAAAATTCCACAGTGGTGCCTGCCCTGTCCTTGCACTGAGTTGCTTATATAATGGATTGGCATCCGACCCAGATACCGAACTTTTGCTAATCATCGGGAATTTTACCGCGTAAGTAAGCTTACAAAAATCACCGATTTGCTTATCATTGCCTGGCTCTTGATTGAAATCATTTGACGGAAAACCAATCACTAATAAACCGTTATTTTTATATTTGCTGTACAAGCCTTCAAGCGCATCAAACTGTGGCGTAAAACCGCACTTACTCGCAGTATTTACTACCAGAATCGGTTTATCTTGATAATCACAGAGGTTGATCTTACCGCCCTGCAATGTGACCAACTGATGATTATAAAGCTCAGGACAAGCAGCACTAGCCATGTGTGAGACTCCCAACAAAAAAATTGATGCTAATAGCTGCTTCATATTAACTCATTTACAAAACGGATATAAAGACGACTTAACGACACTCACCATTCTGACTAGCCCTTTTAGCATTGGTTCTTAATTAGCGTCGGCAAGTGCGACAGATACCAAAAAATTATCACGATAAATTAACAAATTTAACCTTAAAATTATGGAATAATGCGCATCGTCTTATATAACAACATATACATAAGAACTCATATCAATATGAGCGTATTTATAAAAACTTAACGTTGTTATCTTAAGTCGCTTATTTATTAATGGAGATTATTTTGAAATTAGGTTTTATCGTTTTTGCACTAGCAACATCATTTTCAGCCACAGTATATGCGTACGAATGTAACACCGTGATGGGCGGTTGCCCTACTGACGACACTACACAGGCAACATCAGCACATATGAGATCAGACACAGGAATCAAAGTAGATCATGCACCAAAAGCCGTAGCCAATAAAGCAGCCCTACCGGCAGAAGCGCAAAACAAATTAGAAAGTAAAAAGAGTAATGGCCAAGGCTTAATGCAAACGCTAAATAAGAGTACTTTGAAATAATATTGAATTAAATATCAAACAACAGCCGTTAAAAATCTAGCGGCTGTTACACATTCTGCAACTGTACTTTAATTATATAAACCACGAATTATATAAACCAAGCATCATGTAAACTAGGTGCACAGGCATACTTGGCCTCAAGCAGTGCTGCAAAAATTTACAGAGTTCTAATTAAAATCCACTGTCTTTAACTAATTTTTGTCACAAGAATTCAATACAATCTCTAGGTATTTATTTACTATAAGATATACTCGCTAAGGTAATAGTTAGAAACTCTTTGCATATTCAATACCAACACCACTCCGTTTTTTCGTATGTCCTTTAGCCAATGAGTTTACCGATATTGCCTATACAAACTGCATATATGTCATATTCCGACATTTCTCGACAGCCACAAGCTTGGCAAGATAATGCTCTGGGCGCTGTATGCTTTGTCAATAATCCAGATGACCGCGACATTACTACGAACATTGACATGCCAGCCATTCAATTACATGCGCCTGTTCTAGATGGCATAGATGCAAGCTGCGAGATATGGCTGAGCGACACATGCACCTCAACTAGCAAAGTTTTAGAGAATAGTAGCGCTGGTGCAATTCAATTTAGATGTAATGACGAATTTTTATTTGGTGTCATTACATTAGCCGAATCAGTGCAATTACAGAGCCAGCCAAACGTATCTGCGTTACAACAAATTACAGAATCTGCTTACTGCCAGATTTTTGCGTTGATGGATGAAATGAACTACCCGCATATTTACCGTTTCTGGA
>JAZJZG010000085.1:16769-26781 GCA_040389995.1 Pseudomonadota bacterium
ATAAGTCATGGTCTGGAGCGCTATCGTCAGTTTAATGTAGGCCGCAAGGATGCCCTTGCAGCCTATAGCGATAGTTTGGCTAAGCAGTTACCGGCTGCTTGCGCTTTGGGCGTGGTAGATGGCCCACTGACTATCGCTTTCTTGCTTGGGCGTAAAGCGCCCATCGCGATTGAGAACCCTAGACAAGTGAGCGCTTATGAATATCCTGAGGAGTATGGTCCACAAACACCGAGTTTTTCCCGCGCAACTTTACTGGATTCCGAACACTCAACTTTCTTATTCATATCAGGCACAGCCAGCATCGTTGGCCATCAATCAGTACATAGCCAAGACGTGGTGGCACAAACCAGGGAAACTCTGGCGAATCTCGAGGCGGTGATTGCTGAAGCTAATCGTACGACAAATCAAGCCAAATTTGATTTGCACCATACTTTTTTACGGGTATACCTTCGCTACGCGGCAGATTTATCGTTAGTCCGTAATGAGATACAGCGTCATCTAGGTAGTACAACCAGAGCGGTATTTATACAAGCGGATATATGCCGCCAGGAACTACTGCTAGAAATAGAAGCGACTGCAGAATGCAATCGTAACGGGTTGGTTAATAACCATCATGCCAAGAACGATAGTTAAGTACGGATTAGCATCACTACTTCAAGTGTATGACTATATTGTGTTATACCTTGGGCTACTCTGGCTTGGCTTTCTAAGTTTATGTTGGACACTGGTAGCCAGCCTGCTCTACCCATTATTACCTAAGCTCCATGCAATCCGTTTAGGCCGCTATGTCATTATGCTGAGCTTCCGTGTCTATCTGGCAAGCTTGAGTGCTACGCGCCGCTGTAGTTTTGATTTAACCGAATTAGATGCCTTACGCAACGAAACATCACTGATTATTGCGCCTAATCACCCCTGCCTGCTAGACGCGGTCATGATCATTTCACGATTGCCGAACGTAGCCTGCGTCATGAAGTCCGAATTAATGAACAATATTTTTCTTGGCGCTGGTGCTAGACTGGCGCGTTACATTCGCAACGAGCCTATACGTCAAATGACGCTGGAAGCCAGCGCGGACTTTAAAACAGGTAGTCACCTGCTTTTATTCCCAGAAGGAACCCGCACCACGCACCAGCCTATCAATGCTTTAAAAGGCAGCATCGCCCTCATTGCATTGAAAGCACATGTGCCGGTGCAGACAGTATTGATAGAAACTAACTCCCCCTATCTCAGTAAAGGCTGGTCGTTATTTCGCAAACCCGTGATGCCTGTCAGCTATAAGATAAGATTAGGTAAACGCTTCGACCCGCCAGAAAACAGCCACAGTTTCATGGCGGAACTCGAAGCGTATTTTTTGCAGGCACTAGAGCCTGCCGTACAACAAACCTACACTCAGAACCCAACATTTGCTGCAATCTCTCAGCAAAATTCTCAGAAAAATAGAGGACCGTTTGGCATTTAACGCTAAGGAAACAACATTGTCATGATAACCGCCTCTATGAGCCATATTGTGCTCATTCCCAGCTATAACCCAGGCCCTAAAGTGTACGAGACTGTACGCACCGCTCGTCAATACTGGAACCCAGTGTGGGTAGTGATAGATGGCAGTACTGACGGTTCTGAGATAACTTTACAGTCCATGGCAGCAGAGGATGCGGGGCTACGCGTGATTCATTTAGCACACAACCAAGGCAAAGGCGCTGCCGTACTGCATGGATTGCACCTAGCTGCCTCTGCAGGCTTCACACATGCACTCACTATGGACTCAGACGGGCAGCACCCGCCAGACCTGATTCCTCACTTTATGGCTGCATCCATCGAGCAACCGGCTGCTATGATTCTAGGCGTGCCAGTATTTGACGCCAGTGCCCCTAATCTACGCGTGCAAGGACGAAAAATATCTAATTGGTGGGCTAATCTGGAAACATTAGGCGCCGGTATCGGTGACTCGTTATTCGGCTTCCGCGTTTATCCGATAGAACCATTAAGAAAAGTGATGCGCTATCAACCTTGGATGCGTCATTTCGATTTTGACCCGGAAGCAGTGATAAGACTAAGCTGGCGCGGCGTTAAAGTAGTGAACCTGCCAGCACCAGTACGTTACTTTAGTCTAGCAGAAGGTGGTGTTTCACATTTTCGCTATCTACGCGACAACATATTGCTGACCTGGATGTATACGCGACTGTTTTTCGGTTTTATTTTGCGACTACCAATACTGTTGATACGGCGACTAGCCAACCGTTGATAGCTAGAGCATGCCACCATTAATCGAGATAATCTGCCCGGTGATGTAAGTCGCTTGACTAGATGCAAGAAAGCTAATCAAATCAGCCACTTCAGTTGGTGTACCAGCGCGTTTCATTGGCACCATGTTAGCGATTGCCTGCGCATCGAACGCAGATTCACTCATGGCAGTATCAATAATTCCTGGCGCTACAGCGTTAACGGTAATGCCTCTGCTGGCAACTTCCAGCGACAATGATTTGGTAGCAGCATTCAAAGCACCCTTAGCCGCAGAGTAATTGGTCTGGCCACGGTTACCTGTGATACCGGCGATAGAAGAAACATTGATGATACGCCCCCAGCGACTGCGTATCATAGGCATCATCAACGGTTGGGTGACGTTGAAAAATCCATTGACCGAGACATCAATCACTCGGTGCCACTGCTCAGGTCGCATACCCGGGAACACCGCATCATCATGGATGCCCGCATTATTGACCAGAATCTGAATAGGCTCATCTTCCACCAGCGGATTAAGTACAGCACTCACCGCCGTACTGTCGGTAACGTCGAAGCTTAAGACCTCGGCACTGCCTCCAGCGGCACATAATTCAGCCGCCAGTTGTTGTGCGGCGGCTATATTCTGGTTGGCATGGATATAGACGTGACAGCCATCGGCCGCCAGACGACGGCTGATGGCTGCGCCTATACCGCCGCTACCGCCAGTGACTAAAGCTCTTTTCATGAGTGAGTTCCTAACAATGTATCTGCATTCAATGCCACGGCAGCGCGGCCTTCTAATAACAATAGGTCATCGGCACGCACACTAAATTGATACAGCATATTACTTTCGCTCGCCATGATACAACTTGCGGTTATCAGCAAGTCGGCATGAATATCATCCAGCCGGGTAACGGCCATAGTAAGCCCACGCACGCTGACCAGATAACCAACTCGTGGCCTCGTACTACCAGCAGGAGCCAGTAAGGCGCCATGCACCGCCATGGCCTGTGCGGCATATTCGATACCACAGGCAATACCTAATTGTCCGTGAGCGCGCAAAGGATTATCCATGTCACGATGGCTACCTGCGCGACATAGTATCGCCTGTTGATCCCATTCTGCTACATTATCCAATAAGCACATACGACCCTGGTGCGGAATATGTTTGGCAATCCAGGCGTGGTCTAGCATGGGCTAATCTCTATGGCTAACCGTGTATCATCAAGATAATCCAGTACCACACGATGGTTTTTCTGTTGGGCGATGGCTTGTAATAGGGGTAATCCACGTGCTGCTGGAATCGCTAGGCGCAAAGCTTCCAACGCTGGATCGCTAAACTTGCAAGCAGCATCATTAGTGATGCTGACTTCGATTCTGGCTATCGCTTTCGGGCTGGCTTGCAAATTGCATGGTGGCGCGAGGACTAGCGCAATACCAAAATTATCCGGGATCGGCCGCTTGCTAAATACCGGTTCTGGATACGGCGTATCACTCACCATTAAGATACATCGGGTGTCATCAACCACGACTTGTGTGATCGCATCTAGCAATCCTGCACCAAAGCTAGCATCGAAGGCACATAGCACCGAACTAGTCGCCATCGCCCCCATGGCGATGCTCCAGTATCCGGCAGCGGCATTATGTACGGAATTATGAAAACGCGTAGGCGAGATTTGCCTGTCATCCGATGCCAGCATTTCACAAATGGTATGACAATTGACGCCATCACCGTTAGAAAACGAGAACACGCTAGGCAGGCTTGCTGCTGTTAGGTCTGCCGCAGCCATTGCCTCCATTGAAGTAGCCAGCGTCAGCTTAACAATATCGCTAGCACGCCGGCGTTCTGCCGCTGGCAATACGGCTGGTGCGGGAATAATTGTTTTTAATGCATGATAAGGCTGCTGCCCAGTCAGTTTCGTGTGACTACTTGGCCAATCCGTGAAACCCGGGCCGAGTAGGCCTATGCCCTCAATATAAGCAGTCAATTGGGTGGTCATTGGCTCAGCCCTGACTGTTTTGGCTGGCCAGCAAGGCCAAAAATCAAGCTGCAATTAGTGCCGCCAAAGCCAAATGAATTACTCATCACGTGTGCAATAGCTTGATTACGAATTTCTAACTGATAATTCAAAACTAGTAACGGGTCTAGCTCTTGTGTATTCAGTCCGCCGGGGATAAATCTATTTTGCAAAGCCAAGGCACAAATCACCGCTTCAACCGCACCTGCGGCGCCTAAAGTATGTCCGGTAGCGCCCTTACTGGAGTTACAAAGCGTATTACCACCGAATATGGCAGATACGGCTTTTGCTTCTGCTGCATCGTTACTTTGCGTGGCTGTGCCGTGCAGATTGAGGTAATCAATATCCTGCGGCTTTAGCCCGGCACTTTGTAGCGCCTGCTGCATAGCCATACGCGCACCAAGACCCTCTGGATGGGGTGATGACATATGATAGGCATCGCTGGACTCGCCTATACCTAGTAATAACACTGCGTTTTTATCCATATCTGCGGATGGGCGCTCCAGCAATACAAAAGCCGCCGCCTCACCGATAGAGATACCATCACGCTTAATATCATACGGGCGGCAGGCTGCTGCAGAAAGCAATCCCAAAGAATTAAAACCGTAGAGCGTAGTAAGGCACAGGGTATCTACACCACCTACCACTGCAGCATCTATCAATCCAGCCTCTATCATGCGTCGCGCGACACTGAACACCTTGGCGCTGGAAGAACATGCTGACGACACCGCCACAGCGGAACCAGTGAGCGAAAAATAGTGCCGCGTAAAATCTGCCACTGAATAGGTGTTCTGTGTCTTGCTATAGATAAAATCGGCAGGCAATGCATGCGTCACTGGATCACGCTGACGATAAGCAAGTTCCGCTTCCAGTATGCCCGAGGTACTGGTGCCGATAAAGACCCCAACACGATCACGCCCATATTGATCAGCGGCGATATTGACCGCATCGCGAAAGCCATCCTGCTCCAGCGCCAACTGTGCCAGCCGATTATTGCGGCAATCATAATCGGCCATACTGGCAGCCATCTTGACATCATCCACGCCTGCAACCTCACCAATAAAGGTGGCTAGGTCTACCGTTTCAAAATCGCAAAGCTTAAGCCCGCACCGTCCATGATGCAAAGCATCCAGAGTCTGTTGCAGACCGCGACCGATACAGCTTGTAGCAGTAAAATGTGAGAGTAATAACGGTTTCAATGAAAAATACTAAACCTTTTGTAAGTAGTCATTAGTTTGTCGGCTACATCAAGTATAGCCACGTAGTAAATATTATTATAAATCGCATTCATAAAGAAGCTTGCTGCAACGTAACGAAACGTAAATTTTTCTGCTTTGCCGCTGCCAGCAGTGACGGCAATACGGCCAGGATTACTGGAATATTCCCCGTTGTACGTGCAGCGTTGCCATCGTGCATCAATAAAATTGCGCCCGGTCGCAACCCGCCAAGCAGCCGGTTTTTCACTTGTTCTGCATCTTTTACCCGGGTATCGAAGCCGCGCACTGTCCAGCTGGCAAGGCGTAAACCGAGTCGATTAAGCGCTATTTCCAGGAATGGATTGCGCAAACCGGCTGGTGCGCGAAAAAACTGCGGTCGTGTACCAGTGATGCTGAAAATTGTCTCTTGTGCAGACTGAATCTCATGGGTAAATCCAGCCACGCCTAACAATGAAAAATAATGTCTATGCTGTTGGCTGTGATTTTCTATGGCATGCCCGCGGCGCACTATTTCTCGGCTTAGTTCAGGATGCTGTGCGATCTTGTTGCCTATACAAAAAAAAGTGGCCTGCACATTAAAAGAATCCAGCAAGTCTAATACCATCGGTGTCACCGTCGGTTCAGGGCCATCGTCTATAGTGAGTGCGACTTCATTACGAGACACGGCAGCGGCTGGCAATTCTGTCCAGTTTGGCCCCAGCCAATTGCTACGCGGCCATAAGCCCACCGCCGCAATCAGCAAATGATTGCCAACAAATATAGCTAATGCCCACTGCCATAATTCTGGCCTAGCGACTAACATCAGCAATACCAGCACATGCAAGATGACGGATATTTTTATCAGCAGCGTAGGCCGCCAATGCGCTTGGCTAGTTTCAGCCATGGCGACGGGCAAACACTGCTGAAAAAATCAATGCAAGTATGACACCCGGCGCGACCGTGGCGCCCATCGCTTGCAATACTGGCACGCTGGAGAATGCCAGCAAACCAAACCCAAGCACTGTCGCCACATTGGCAAACAACAAAGAAGCATAAGTGCGTGGCGCTATTTGCTGTATGCCCTGATCAAACGGCGGATTGAAAAATAGTGCGTAATTAGAGCCGATCGCTACAATCAAAAGTAAGCCTATTAGATGCAGTATGATCAATTGCTGACCGAATAACACCAATCCTGCCGTTACGCTAAGCACGGCCGCTGCCAGCGGCACGATAACCGCCATGACGCGTGTAGCTGAGCGTAATACAAAGAATAACAGTATTACAATCGCCAGCAAGCCAGCCAACGATAGCATGGTGGCCTCATGCATGTAGCCCGAATATAGATGGTTGGATTCAGTCTTCATATCGACAAATAATGCATCGGCCACCTGTGCCTGGTTGAGTGCGGCACGTACTTGGCTAGCATTAATATTGCCGCTGTCAGGCGCGGTGAGTGGTATTAATGCGCTCCAGCGCTGGCCTTGATTTAACAACATGGCGTCTATAGCCATGGCCATAGACGTTTTTTCTAAATCTGCCCGCGGTAACAAAGGCTGGTTACGGGCGGCTTCCACATCACTAAGAAATGGTGCAAACACTTGGCTGCGCACCGGCAGATCCTTAACAGCTTCGTCTAAGCTACGCTTTAACGCTGCTGGCACTGGCAAACTTGCCTGCCGCATGCGTTGAGTGGTCTGACTAGGCAAATAATGGCTAGCGCTATCAAATGCCGTCAACACGCCCTTCTCGACCAGTGGCTGCAAAGCTACCGATATTTTTTCAGTAGCAGCAAGCACCGTTTCTTGACTGTCTCCCGACACAACAACCAAATACCGCACATCAGGCGCGCCCATGCCGGCACGCAGCCTGGTATCCAGTGCCTGGTCAGCAGCAGATACTGGACTCAGCGCAGAGAGTTCGGTGTTCCATAATCGATCATGATGCTGATAGACAACCGTGCCAGATACGGCAATGAGTAAAATAGCCGGCCAGCGCAACCGTGTGGCTAACTGGGCATAATGCGTTAATTTTAAGCCTGTAGCAGTCATATCACGGATGTGAAAATCTTTAGGCAACAGATACGGCAATACATAACGTGTCATAGCTGCCGCGGCAATTAACCCTGTCATGGAATACAAACCAAGCTGCGCCAAGCCAGGAAAACCCGATAACAGTAACGCAGCAAAACCAAGTACCGAGGTCAACACCCCCAGCCTTACCGTCGGCCATACGCGCAATATCCATAATTTCCGATTTTTTTCATGTTCACCGTTAGCCATATGATCCGACTGCATGAATAGATAGATGGAATAGTCTACCGCCTCGCCTATCAGCGCGGTACCAAAGCCCAAAGTAATGCCATGCACCACGCCAAAAGCTAAACTGACGGATGCAATGCCAGCTAATATGCCTGTGGCTACGGGTAAAAAACCTAACAATAAAGCCGTTAATGAGCGATAAACCAAGAGTAATAATACGGCGATGAGTAAGGTGCTAATGACAAAGATCAGGCGCACCTGACTTTTAATGGTATCGCGGGACACTACCGAAAATATGCCGGGACCAGTCATCAGCAGCCTGGCATCGGTCATTCCAGCGTCTTTAGTCACGCCATGCTGAACTTGGGCAGACACCTTGGTGAAGGCCTGTTCAATCGCTTGCATGGCCTGTTTTTGCGCATCGGTATCTGAACCCAAAGCGCGAGTCTGCAATAACAATAATGCGGTATTGCCGTCTCGCGACACCCATGTGCCATCCACTAGCTGTGGGTGGCTACCAGCATCCATAGCCTCCAGCAATTGCAGCATTTCCCCTGTGGGATCATGCGGCAATAGCGACTTGTATAACAAGCCGGCTGGTGAGGCAAGCTGCTCGATACTATCGCTAATAGCGGCATGCAAACCATCTACGCTGAAGCGGTCTGGCGTAATCGCAGGGCTGAGTAAATAACGGTTATTGAATAGATAGTCACGGTCACGCTCGGTGGTAACAGACTCACCATTATTGACGGTGACAAATGCCGGATCAGCACGCAGCACTTGCGCGACGGCCTTGGAAAGCTGTGAGCGTGTAGTTTTATCCGCACCTTCTATGCCTACCAGTATCAATCGAGAGGCTAGGCCATCCTTGAGCTGATCCATCAATAATTGCTGCGCAGGCGTAGGTGTGCGTGGCAGAAAAGCAGATAAATCAGCGGTAAAATGGCTGCGGCTGATAATGACCAGGCTGACCAATATCATCACCAGCCAGATGGCAATGGCAGTACGTCTGCGCTGTAATGCGGTTATATTCACGAGTTGCCCGGTTTCAGGAATAACAGCACAGCATCCTGCCCTAAGGTGTCGGCAATGGCGTAATAGTCATCAATGAGCTATCGCCATCGGCTTGTTTAATCTCTATCGAGGCTAATGTATTAGCCGTGCCGATAATAATGATGCTGGATACCACTTTCTTCATTTTATCTTCCACCGGCAGCAAGATAAGCTTCCAGTTACGCTCATCGCCGTCCAAGCTCAATTTATACGTACGTTCCAGCGCCTTGCGATCACCAGCCAAAGTACCACGGATGCTATCTACAAAGGCAGCGACCTCTGGATAATTCTGTAATGACAGCACATGTTTTTTGCCGCGCTGCTCTATGGTCAGCGTGCTCTTGTCCAACAGCATACTTTCCGCCTTTGGCTTCAAGGTACGCTTCTCCAAACGATCTGGCGCACTATAGAATAATTCGCCTGAAGATTCGACGGGTTTATCAAGGATAGCAATAGACTTCTTTTCAATAAAACTTGCATGACCGGAATGTATAGCGGCCAATGAATGCATCAGCTTGTCTATATCCCATGCGCTGTCTGCATGGCTGATATAGGTAGTCAGCAACATACCGAGCAAGAGCAAACTTCGTGGCAATAACAAACTTCGTGTCGCAACCTGTACAAGACTGCTGGATTTTATATGACTGCTATTCATTTTTCTCACTCAAAGTAGTGGGCACGGATTGCCAATAATCAAAGAAATTGAACCAATTATAAGGCGACAATCTGGTGTAACGATTCAATAACTCGGCATAGCGTGCAATGGCTGCTTCTACCGCCTGACCTCTTTGGCCGCTAGGGATATCAGAGAAATCAGCCAGCGTATCAAAATGCACCTGATAACGGTTTCCACCCATATATAGCCCTGCCATAAACACTACCGGGCGCCGCAGTAACGCAGCCATGCGAAACGGCCCGGTTGGCAGCGCAGCGCTAGCTCCTAATAAATTAACCGGCACCATAGGTTCATGCCCCAAAGTGCGGTCTGATAGCATGCCTACCAGCATGCCGCCATCCAGCCGCTCCTGCACTTGCAGCATAGAGTCAATGCGCCCCAAAGGTATCACATCCATAGCAGCTTCCGCGTTGATTGCAGTAAGCATGGCGTTGATTTTTTGCGCGTTATCTTCATGCATCACCATGGCGACACGCAAACCCGGCAACTGTCGTCCAATCGCGCGCATCACCTCAAAACTGCCAAGATGTGCCCCCATCAGCAGCACGCCTTTGCCGGCATTGATTAAGGGGCGAATATGCTCCTCACCCT
>JAZJZG010000086.1:0-11643 GCA_040389995.1 Pseudomonadota bacterium
GTGCGGATGGGATAGCACCACATATCTGCAATAACTTAAGATGACTCAAATGCAGCTCGTTTGCGGCTGTATCAAGCACTTTGTATTCCATTGCATTTTTATCTGGCTCATAGAGCAGCATGTCTAATTTTTGCAACAATTCAGCCGGTAGTTCATGTGCTTTAAGTTGTATGACAAATCCGGCCATTTTTTCAGCCAGCAAACGCTTCTTCTCAAGCCCGGCAAGCGCGGCCTTTAATATCTCAGGCGGTGCAGCTTTATACCGCCCCTTACCTTTTCGATTAAAATAAACAGGGGCGCTATGTAGCTTGATAGCGACTGCCGCTGCCTCTATGGAGCTAGGTTTACGGCCATAATACTCTTGCGCGAACTCTTCAAAGCCAAATTCATGCGCAAAATCAGTGCCGCTGCAACACTCCCATAAAAAGTCTATGTCCAGTGTTTCTGCTTCTGTATTAACGGCCTCCATAAACCCTGCTATAGGCATTTCAACCCGTAACAACACATTATTAGTTTTGATTTTACTGCGCTTGCCGCTCGCAGATTCTATTTGCATAGAGCCCTGCGTTTCAGTCATGATAGAGGCAATCTTGAAATTACCGTCTTCTTCAAAAAATACATTCATTATTTACTTAACAATCTATTTTTAATGTTTCACTTATTTTACTTAAAAATCTAGCCTAATAGCATGAACACTGCACCGTCTATTCCCAAGCAAGCTGCTTTTATTTTTCAGCACGCTGGTTTAAAAAGTACCGCCTCCAGACTACAGGCAGTATCCATACTCATGCAAAACAATTATCCTTTAACGCATCAAGACCTACTCAAGCAACTGCCTGAAAACTTTGACCGAGTGACACTTTATCGCGTGCTAGATTGGTTATTACAGCACAATATTATTCATAGAGTCGCTGGTGAAGACCGTGCGTGGCGTTTTCAGCTTAATGCTAACAGCATCAATCAAATTCAGTATAGTGAAAAGAATACACGCGTCACCGCAAAGAACTTGTCACTCAATCAAACGCTTAATCAACATTCACACGCGCACTTTGAATGCAATAAATGTGGAAAGATATTTTGTTTGGATGATGTACATCCAAAACTATCGAGCAGTATACCAGCCCATTTTACCGTTGATTCGATTGAACTCAATATAAAAGGCCGATGTGCCGACTGCCAAGACATCTGAGGTAATTTATTCAGCTAAAATAACCATTAATCAGTCAACCAAGTAAATACCATGGATAAACGCATTCCCGTCACCCTACTCACCGGCTTTTTAGGCAGTGGCAAAACTACGCTATTGAATAAGTTATTACATGACCCGGCGATGCGTGATACCGCCATCATCATCAACGAACTGGGTGATGCCGGGCTAGATCAAATATTTGCTAACAGTAACTTAGGGCACTATGTAGAAAATGAGCATATCGCCGATAATACCGTGCTGCTAAGTTCAGGTTGTTTATGTTGCACACTAAAAAACGAGTTGGCAGATACTATGCGCGACTTGTTCTTTAAGCGCGCACTGCAAGCCATTCCGGAATTCAAGCGCTTGGTTATCGAGACTACAGGTATGGCCGACCCGGGGCCGATACTTGCCAACTTAATGAACGAGCCGGTGATTGAATCTACTTACAGGCTAGATGCCGTTGTGGTAACGATAGATGCTGTATATGGCTTGCAACAAATTGCCGAGAATACAGAAGCTTTGAAGCAAGCGGCGGTCGCCGATGTATTAGTGCTGACTAAAACTGATTTAGCTAATGCAGCGCAAATCAATACATTGAAAGAGAAGCTTATCAGCATCAATCCTGGCGCCACCCAGCACCAGATTGTGCTCGGTGAGTTAGACCCGGCCTTTGTGATTGATATCGGTTTATTTGATATCGCGACCAAACTGCCTGAACCACAACGCTGGTTGCGTGCGCCATTTAAACCTAAGCTGCCTAAAGGCACGCTGCCACAAAAAGCACACGATGATGAAATCGTCAGTTTTACTGTGACGATGCCCACACCACTTAAATGGTCGCAATTAAAACCGCATTTATTAAAGTTCTGCCAAACCTACGGCAAAAATTTATTGCGCCTTAAAGGTATCATCCATGCCGAAGATCAATCTGCGCCACTGGCAATTCACGCCGTACATTTTACGCCCTACCCTCCGACATTGCTTGAAGGTTGGAGTGAGGAACAGCCGACTTCACGCATAGTGATTATTGGTAAAGGGTTAGATGAACTCGAAATCAGAAAAGCCTTGGTACAGTTTTAAATCTATGAATGAGCTAGCGAAATGAAACAATTACGTTTAACTGCAACACAAGCCGTTACAGTCGCCCTAATGTCTTTAGTGATTATGGGCTGCGCCACTACTACACAACCTATTCAATACCAATGTGAGCGTGGCACCCACTTAAGCGCCAATTTCAGCACAGATGGCAAATTAGTCGAGATTGCCATACAGGATGGCGCGCAATTAACTTTACCCGCCATGCCCGTGGGTTCAGGTTTTATGTACGGCAATGGTCGTTATGAATTGCGTGGCAAAGGCAAAGCAGCCATGTGGTCAGTTGGCAGGATGGCTACAGAGCATTGTATCGCGCTGCCGTAGCCAGCACCTTATATTGCGCTGAATCTAGTCCCAGCTTAACGCACCACCTGTTTGGTACTCTGTCACGCGCGTTTCGAAGAAGTTTTTCTCCTTCTTTAAATCCATCATCTCACTCATCCACGGAAATGGATTTGTTGCGCCCGGGTACAGCACATCTAAGCCAATTTGCTGGCAGCGGCGGTTGGCAATAAAGCGTAGGTACTCCTTGAACATGGTCGCGTTCAAGCCTAATACACCGCGCGGCATGGTGGCTTCGGCATAGCGATACTCTAGCTCTACACCGTGCTGCATCAAGCCTTTAATCTCTTCACGGAATGCTGCAGTCCATAAATGCGGATTCTCCAGCTTGATGGTGTTGATGACATCGATACCAAAATTGCAATGCATGGATTCATCACGCAGGATATATTGATACTGCTCCGCTGCGCCCTGCATCTTGTTCTGGCGACCAAGTGCAAGAATCTGCACGAAACCTACATAAAAGAACAAACCTTCCATGATGCAGGCAAATACGATCAACGAACGCAGTAACTGCTGATCCGCCTCCGGCGTACCGGTTTTGAACTCAGGGTCAGTCAGGATATTGATGAATGGAATCAGGAAATCATCTTTATCCTTAATACTTGCCACCTCTTGATAAGCATTGAACACTTCGCTTTCATCTAACCCCAAACTTTCCACAATGTATTGATAGGCATGGGTATGAATGGCCTCCTCAAAACCCTGCCGTAGCAAGTACTGGCGACACTCTGGCGCGGTAATGTGGCGATAAGTACCTAATACGATATTATTCGCAGCCAATGAGTCAGCCGTGGTAAAAAAGCCCAGGTTACGTTTCACAATCAGGCGTTCGTCGTCAGTCAGCGCGGTGCTGTCTTTCCACTGCGCAATATCACGACTCATGGAAACTTCTTGTGGCATCCAATGGTTCGCACAACCAGCCAAATACTTATCCCATGCCCAATGGTATTTAAATGGCACTAACTGATTCACGTCCGTTTGACCATTAATCATGCGTTTATCAGCAGCATTCACACGCCCTGAAATGGACGGCTGATTCGCCGCAACAGGTTTAGGTACTACAGCTAATTGCGGCTTAACGGATTCTTCGTAAACTGCATCTTCAAATGTAAGCATATTTATTCCTTATTGTTATTATTGGCAAGATTCGCACTCTGGATTATCTATCGCACACATTTTCGGCGCTGATTCAGGCGCACCTAATGCAACCGCATTCAGTTCGCCACCCGAGCCTGTCGATTTTTCAGCCGCTGTCGCACCCAATGAACGCAAGTAATAGGTAGTTTTCAAACCACGTTGCCACGCCAACATATAGGTGTCATTGAGTTTTTTGCCAGAAGGTACGGCAAAATACAGGTTCAGGGATTGCGCCTGGTCTATCCATTTCTGGCGACGCGCGGCGGCCTCAATCAACCAGCTTGGGTCAACATCAAACGCGGTGGCATAAAGCTGCTTCAAATCCACCGGTACACGTTCTATCGGTGCGAGTGAGCCATCAAAGTACTTCAAATCTGACACCATGACGGTATCCCACAAACCACGCGCTTTCAGGTCATTGACTAGCTGCTCGTTCACGATGGTAAATTCACCGGATAGATTGGACTTCACATACAGATTTTGATATTCCGGCTCGATACTAGCAGACACACCCACGATATTAGAAATCGTCGCTGTCGGCGCAATCGCCACACAGTTGGAGTTACGCATACCCACTTTTTGGATACGGCTGCGCAACGCATCCCAATCCAGCGTTTTGCTTCTATCAACATCCACATGACCACCGCGTTCACTCAATAACAAATCCAGCGTATCTAACGGCAAAATACCTTTATCCCACAAGCTACCTTTAAAGCTTGAATAAGCACCGCGCTCTTCTGCCAATACGGTAGAAGCCCAATAAGCGTTGTAGCACACCACTTCCATGGCACGGTCGGCGAACTCCACCGCCTCCATGCTGGCATAAGGGATACGCATGGCATGCAGGCAATTCTGGAAGCCCATGATGCCCATGCCGACTGGACGATGACGTGTATTTGAGTTGCGCGCTTTGCCAACCGGATAAAAATTGATATCCACCACATTATCCAGCATACGCATACCTACTTTGACTGTGGCTTGCAACTTGTCGCTATCTAACACCAACTTACCGTTAACTTCCGTTAAGTGCTGCAATAAATTCACAGAGCCTAAATTACACACAGCGATTTCAGTTTCTGAAGTATTCAGCGTGATTTCAGTGCACAGATTAGAGCTATGCACCACGCCTACATGTTGTTGTGGTGAACGGATATTGCATGGGTCTTTGAAGGTAATCCATGGATGGCCAGTTTCAAACAGCATAGACAGCATCTTGCGCCACATCTGCACCGCTGGCACACGCTTAAATAACTTGATTTCGCCATTGTCTGCACGGCGCTCGTATTCCACATACGCCGCCTCAAAGGCTTTGCCGTATTTATCATGCAAGTCCGGAACATCTGACGGCGAGAATAATGTCCACTCCCCCGCTTCGGTGACACGACGCATAAACAGATCGGGAATCCAGTGTGCGGTATTCATGTCGTGCGTACGACGGCGGTCATCGCCGGTGTTTTTGCGCAAATCTAAAAACTCTTCAATGTCCAGATGCCAAGTTTCTAAATAGCCACACACTGCGCCTTTGCGCTTACCACCTTGATTTACCGCTACCGCCGTGTCGTTCACCACTTTCAAGAAGGGAATCACACCCTGGCTCTTACCGTTGGTACCTTTGATGCGTGCGCCTAATGATCGAACCGGCGTCCAGTCGTTACCCAAACCGCCTGCGTATTTTTGCAATAGGGCATTTTCTTTAATGCCTTGGTAGATACCATCCAAATCATCGCTCACTGTAGTGAGGTAGCAGGATGAAAGTTGTGAGTGCAATGTGCCGGCATTGAATAATGTCGGCGTTGAGCTCATAAAGTCGAAGGTGCTCAATACGTTGTAGAACTCGATTGCGCGTGCTTCACGGTCTATCTCGTTAATCGCCAAGCCCATCGCTACGCGCATGAAAAATATTTGCGGCAGCTCGATACGGCGCTCTTCTATATGCAAAAAATAACGGTCATACAGTGTTTGAATACCTAAGTAAGCAAATTGGAAATCACGTTCCTTTACTAGTGCTGCGGCTAATTTTGGTAAATCAAATTGCGCTAAACGTGAGTCTAGCAAGTCGGCGGCAATACCAATCTTGATATAGCGTGGAAAGTATTCCGCATAGTGCGTATCCATATCCGCATGGCTAACACGCTCACCCAACACCTCGGCTCGCACCAAATCCAATTGTAATCTGGCGGTGACGTAGTTATAGGCTGGCTCGGTTTCAATCAGGCTGCGGGCAGATAAAATCAGTGCTTTGTACACTTCGCTAAATGGAATGCCGTCATATAAATCACGTATCGCCTGCTCTACCACGAGATTCACATCGACTTCATTACCTAAGTTTAAGCAGGCTTCAGCGACCATGTCATTGAGCTGTTTGATATTGAGTGGCACTAATTTTCCATCAATATTTACGTTAAGTACATGCGTAGCCTCATTAGCCACAGCTTTTTCAGCAGCACGTTCCGCATTGCGCTTTTCACGATACAGCACATAAGCGCGAGCCACGTCATGATTACCATTACGCATCAGTGCCAATTCAACCTGGTCTTGGATATCTTCGATGTGGATAGAGCCGCCGGCCGGCAAGCGGCGCAGCAAAGCTATATTGACCGATTGGCTGAGTGTTGCCACTTGGTCGCGCACCCGTTGCGAAGCTGCACTTTGATTACCTTCGACGGCTAAAAAAGCTTTAGTGATAGCAATCGTAATTTTATCGAGATTAAACGCAACAGCGGCGCCATTTCTGCGAATCACTTGTAATGTAGGTGATAGCGTGGCTTGCGATACCACATGACCAGTAGATGGTCTTATGTCATCCATGAAAAACTCCCTTATGGTTAAAGGGCAGGTCTATCTTTATGGCAACAAATAAACGTCAGGAAATAACCATCAATTTGTCGAATAAAAACCAGCATGGCGGAGAGATTGCGCTTAAACAATAACTCTCCATCTGCCGAGGACACCCCGCCTCAAACGTTATAAAAAATATTTTTGTCTATCTGTGAACTTAAAAGTCACGACAGGCAAAAAGTGTCTACGGCAGGTCTCCTGGCTCTCAGGTCGTCATAATTTGTCAGCCTTCCCACATAGATTTATGCAGTGGCCTAAGTTCAATAAATAGACAAATCACTCTCTGATTACAGTTGCGGGGGCAGCTTCGGCATTAAGACTTTAACTAATTAAAATCTCGCACCGTATTCCCTTTTATCTCAATTCTCGGTTGAAAATCAAGAACCGTATGACTTAACTATAACTTAATTCGACGGAGTATTTCAATAGAAAAACACTATATATGGATATTTATTATTAAAAAATATCCATATATATGTTTTATAAGCAATTTATGCCAACTGTTTTCTTAATTTTTTTGCAACTTCCACCATGTTTTGCAAAGCAAGTTTGGTCTCATCCCAACCGCGGGTTTTAAGACCGCAGTCTGGATTGATCCACAAACGCTCCACTGGGATGACCTCTATTGCCCGCTTCATGAGTTTTTCCATCGCTTCAACTGACGGTACACGTGGTGAATGAATATCATAAACCCCAGGACCAATCTCGTTTGGATAAGAAAACTCACCAAAACCATCCAGCAGCTCCATCGCTGAGCGCGAGGTTTCAATGGTAATCACGTCTGCATCCATTGCGGCAATGGCTGGTAAAATATCGTTAAACTCGGCATAGCACATATGTGTATGAATCTGCGTATCATCGCTAGCCACGCTGGCCGATAGCTTGAATGCACGCACTGCCCAAGCAAGGTAATGTGCCCAGGCGGCTCTTTGCAAAGGTAAACCCTCGCGTAAGGCCGGCTCATCAATCTGAATAATCGAGATGCCGGCTTTTTGCAGATCATCCACTTCATCACGTATCGCCAAAGCCAATTGCAAAGCTGTAGTTTCACGTGATTGGTCATCACGCACGAACGACCATTGCAACATGGTAATAGGCCCAGTGAGCATGCCCTTTACAGGACGTGTAGAAAGTGATTGCGCAAAGCTGGCCGTTGCTACCGTCATCGGGTGCGGCCTATGCACATCGCCATAAATCACTGGTGGTTTAACACAGCGTGAACCATAGCTTTGCACCCAGCCGTTTTGGGTAAACACGTAACCAGACAACTGCTCACCAAAATACTCCACCATATCGTTACGCTCAGCCTCGCCGTGGACTAACACATCCAAATCCAAAGACTCTTGTTCACGAATGGCGTATGCTATATGTGTAGCCATCGCTGCGTCGTATTCCGCTTGTGTAAGCTCGCCCTTTTTAAACGCCGCACGGCTGGCACGAATATCCACGGTCTGCGGAAATGAGCCAATTGTCGTCGTCGGCAGCAGTGGTAAATTCAAACGCGCACGCTGACTTAACTGGCGCACCTTAAATTTACTCTCACGATTTTCATTGACGCTATTCAGTGCATCTACGCGTGCTTTCACAATCACAGAATGCACGCGGCTAGAGCTACTACGTGAAACAATAGCAAGGCGCGCACTAGCCAGTTCTTTAGCCACGGATTCAACGCCATTGTTCAATGCTTGGGCAATAATGCCTAGCTCATCCAACTTTTCATCGGCAAAGGCTAGCCAAGACTTGATTTCGGCATCTAATTTAACCTCATGAGTCAATGTCACTGGAGTATGCAACAGGGAGCAGCTCGGCGCTAGCCATAAACGCTCGCCCAGCCTTTGCACCCAAGGTGTTAACAAGGCCAGCGTTTTATCTAAATCATTACGCCAGATATTGCGACCATCAATCACGCCCGCCGACAGTACCCAATGGCTAGGAATGGCGTTTACCCACGGCCCCAATTGCTCTGGCGCACGCACTAAATCTATATGGATACCATCTACAGGCAAACTAGTGATAAAAGCCTGATAGCGCGAGACGTTAGCAAAATAGGTAGTGAGCAATAATTTCGGGCGTGATGTTCTAAACCAGGCATAAGCACGCTCAAAAGCTTTGAGCCAGCTATCATCTAAATCTAACGATAAAATAGGCTCATCAATCTGTATCCATTCGATTTTTCTAGCGTGTAACTCTTGCAACAGATAGACATATTGCTGCGCCAGACTATCTAGCAATGCCAATTTATCGATACCGCGCGCTTTGCTCAAATATAAAAAACTCACTGGCCCCAGCAATACTGGCTTTACTTTTGTGCTTAGTTTCTCAGCCTCATCCAACTGCGTCAGAAAATCATGTGCATTGATTGAGAACTGCGTATCAGCATCGAGTTCTGGCACCAAATAATGGTAATTGGTATCCAGCCATTTAGTCATCTCCATGGCTGGCTGCGCCTGATTACCACGTGCTAAGGCAAAATACTCCTGCTCATTTGTCACTACTTTGTCACCAAAACGTTTAGGTGCGGCACCAAATAAAACACTGTTATCCAGCACATGGTCGTATAGTGAAAAATCATTGCTGGTAACGAAGGCCAAACCTACTGCTTGTTGCTTTTTCCAATGCCGTTCACGTAATGTCTTCGCGGTTTGTTGCAAACTTGTCGCAGACGACTCCCCACGCCAGAATGACTCTAGCGCAAACTTTAGCTCACGTTTTTCACCTACGCGTGGATAACCCAAAATATGTGTTAATGCCATGTCTAAAAATCCATTTAATCTAAAGCATGCATTTTCAGACCATTAAAATATTTAATAAAGCGAAAGTTTTTGTGTAAAATTTGAATTATATTCATATCAAATTAAAACCATGCTAGAGATCCGCCATCTAAAATCACTAAAAGCCATTGCCGAAACAGGCAAGCTGGGGCTTGCTGCCGAACGTGTGTTTTTAACGCAATCTGCCCTTTCTCACCAGATTCGTGCCTTAGAGACGCATTACGACATCACATTATTTCAACGTTCTAGCCAAGGTTTGCGCTTTACACCAGCCGGCCAGCGCCTATTAGACCTAGCCAATGAGTTATTACCGCTCATTGACAAGTCTGAGCGTGATTTGATTCGGTTAAAGAGTGACCAATCTGGCGAATTACGCATTGTCTTAGAATGCCATACCTGCTTTGACTGGCTAACGCCGGTGATGGACGCTTTCCGGCGTGCCTGGCCTGAGGTTGAAATCGATTTAGTAGCCGGATTTCATAGCGACCCATGGCAATTACTGCATCAAGGCAAAGCTGACGTGGTGATTGGTGGATTAGCGCACAAAACATCTGAGAAAACACGCGAACTAGAGCACCTACCGCTATTTAAATTTGAAATTATGGCAGTGCTGCCAACCGACCATGCCCTGCGCAATAAAACACGATTACTGGCACAAGACTTTAGTAATGAGACACTCATTACCTATCCCGTGCCTGAAGAGCGCATAGACGTCATTCGGCAAATATTAAAACCTGCTAATATTCAATTTAACCGCCGCACTGCTGAGCTTACTATTGCAATCATGCAATTAGTCGCCAGCCGCCGTGGTCTGGCAGCCTTGCCTAACTGGGGCATTCAAAGCTATGTGGAACATGAGTATGTGATTGCAAAACCTATTAGTGTTAAAGGTTTATGGTCTGAGCTTTATGCAATCGGTACTATAGAGATGCTGGCAAAACCATATGCACAAGACTTGGCACGCATTATTCGTGATGTCTGTGCAGAAAAGCTAGCCGGTATCAAGCTTCTTTAGCTATGTCCATTAGACATTACAACATTAAAATTTATGAAGCGTTTTTATAGTTAGGCCCAAAGAATTCCGTCATGATAAAGTCTTCTAAACCTTCGTTATCTTCCGGACGTGCAGATAATTTAATGACTTTACCTAATCGACTTGAGTTCCAATCAAAATCACCCTGGTAATGTTCTCTAATCAGGCTAATCATGCGCTTAATCATCAGCAGTCTAACATCCTGTCCTGACTTTGCTTCCACCTCAAAAAACTGCCGCTTAGCGTTACTTAAACTAGTCGTCCAGCCGAGGAAAGTGAATGTGCCATTACGGCCATTTAAACTGGTAATTGTAAAAATACCATTGGTGCCATTCTGAAAATTATTCTTAATTCTTTCATCTCGCTTTTGCTCATCAGTTAGCCCAACTTCACGCGCAACGGCATCTGCATTCTGTTTGGCGGCATCAGTTTCCGATGCTTGCCGTTTCGCCCGTTGTTGATTGACATATGCCATCATATCGGTCGGTGCCTCTTTAGCAGGCGGCACTACCTCAGGCACTGGCTTGGGCGTTGCAAGCACGTCAGGTACGGTAAATGACGGCTTTTCGCTACGGTTAGGTTTCTGCGTCATCACTTTAGGTTTAGTTTTCATTACCTTATGCGCAGGCGGTTCAGCTGGTTTCTCAGGTACAGGTTCTGGCAAGGGCGGCTCTATGTCTTTTTCCGCTTGTTTTGGTGGCGCCAAACTCACTTCAATAGAAGTAGGCGGTGCTGAAGCATTATTGAGTGGAATATGCGGCACGACTAAAAACAAAATCAGGGCGTGCAGTAACAGCGAGCAAATCACCGCAATCAGCGTATTGCGACTAATGTTGATACGAATCAACTTATCTCCACGCGGAGATAATAAAAACTCGTCAAATGTATTAGTAGCTTGGTCTAATGCCATGGAATTTTAGTGATGTATATCTTGCCATGTTTTTTCAAGACGTTTAATCGAGATAGGAAATGGCGTTTTAAGTTCTTGCGCAAACAAAGAAACTCGCAGCTCCTCGATTAACCATCTAAAATTCATCAAATCAGCACTCTGTTTATCCACTTTCTGTTGTTTTTCAACCGCATCATGCCATTTTTGCCACAGCAATCCTACACTGGCCGCATTCTTACCGTCACGATCAGGATTCGCTGGTTGCTTTTCTATACGCAGACGCAACGCCTTTAAATAACGCGGCAGATGCTGCAAGTGCTCCCAAGGTGTTTGGCTAAGGCAA
>JAZJZG010000087.1:0-3453 GCA_040389995.1 Pseudomonadota bacterium
TTCACCGCCTTGCGCACTAATGCTATCAAAGTTTGCCGGGCCGTCGTCCAGTTCGATACCTTCAGTAAGTTGTGTCATTTGGCCTTCGGTCAGTTCACCAAAGATACGCACAGCATACTCACGCTCTACTTCGTAACGTGGATGCATGAAACGATTCGCCAACTCACCTGAGGTGGTAAATATGAGTAAACCGCTGGTGTTCATATCTAAACGGCCAATCGCGATCCATTTGGCATTTTTCACTTTTGGCAATTTATCAAACACGCTGGCGCGGCCTTCAGGGTCGTCTTGGCTAACGATTTCGCCTTCAGGTTTATGGTAAATCAGCACTTGTGGAAGTTCGGCGACAAATGGCAACTTTAATGGGCGGCTATCTAAACGCACTAGATCATATTGTGTAACAGCGGCTCCCACCGTGGCTGCAGCGCCATTGATGGTAACGCGCCCACTGGCAATGAGCAATTCCATATCACGGCGTGAGCCTAAACCAGCCAGTGCTAATAGCTTATGTAGCCTTTGCGTTGGCTCTGGTGGTGCATTTGGATCAGCTTCTAATTTAGTAAAATTAGTTTTTGGCCGACGAGGCGTTGCCTGTGGGTCGCGCTGGGTTTTAAAGGGACGTGCCATATGGATAAACTATTGATTGTAATAACGCATTTTACCGCAGTTACTCACTAATCTATAAGATTAAATATGCAGATTAAAACGGCTTGATTATTTAGCACCTTGCAGGCGTACTTTAATAATACGTTTATAGGTCTAGCGGAATATCTTGTTGCGTAAACTCGTCCATCGGTGGCAATTCAGCAAGTGAGCGCAGATTAAGGTCATCTAAAAAGTGTTTGGTGGTCGCATACAATGAAGGGCGCCCCGGCACCTCGCGCTGGCCGACCACGTCAACCCAATCCCGCTCTTGTAACTGACGCATCACATTCGGGTTGACTGCCACCCCCCGAATCTCCTCAATGTCTCCGCGAGTAACTGGCTGTCTATAAGCAATAATCGCTAGCGTTTCCATCACCGCGCGTGAATACTTGATTTGCTTATCAGGATGCAAACGTGCTAAATATGCGGCATATTCAATGCGCGCCTGAAAACGATAGCCTGATGCCACTTGCACTAATTCCATCGTACGCACAGCCCAATCCTGCTTCAATTCATCCAGCAGCATGCGCAGGGTGGTCCGTTCCATGCGATCTGCAAACAGCCGCGTCATGTCATCTAAGGACAGCGGCTCCTGTGCAGTGAGCAATGCCACTTCCAATACATTTTTTAATTCCGAGATGTTATTGGGTTGATTCATATAAGGATCAATCGGATGCGTTCAACTGTATATAAATAGGTGAAAAAGGTGCTTGCTGTGTCATGCGTAACAAACCTTCGCGTGCGAGCTCTAGTATGGCTAAAAAACAAACCACTAATTTGGGGATACCATCCTGCACCACATCGAACAATTGCGAGAACTCCAGTAAATTATCCGTTCCCGCACTGAGAGTTCTGCCTTACCGACTTTATGATGTTGAAATTGGCTGGCGCGTTTAAGCACGTTGCGCCAAGCTTCGGCTAAATCGTCCAAACTCACTGCCGGCGGTTTAACCTCACTAATGTGTTGATAATAAGCACTGGCGACACTAATGTCATCGCCCACTTTCGGCATTTCATCGAGTCTTTGTGCTGCCAGTTTAATCGCTTCATATTCCATTAAACGTCTTACTAGCTCAGCTCTCGGATCTTCTTCAGACTCGATTTCAGCAGGTTTAGGTAACAGCATGCGTGATTTAATCTCAATCAACATCGCCGACATCAGCAAATAATCGCCAGCCAACTCCAGCTTGATGGCATGCATTTTTTCTACATATTCCATATATTGGCGGGTTAAGTCTGCCATCGGAATATCTAGAATATCAAGATTATGTTTGCGGATTAAATACAGCAGTAAATCAAGCGGTCCCTCAAAAGCCTCTAAATAAACCGCTAGTGCATCTGGTGGAATATATAAATCATGCGGGAGCTCAGTAATCGCTTCACCGTGTATGCGTGCATCTAAAATGAGCTGTGTTTGCATGCGCGGTTCAGTGACCTACCGTTTTTGAAAATACGTTAATAACAATGACCCCCGTAATAATCAAACCCATACCTATCATGGCTGGCGCATCTAGCGACTGCCTGTACACCAGCCAGCCAAGTATGGAAATCAGTATAATGCCGGAGCCAGACCAAATAGCATACATAATACCCACGGGTAATACGCGCATACTGATCGTCATAAAATAAAAAGCCGTGCCATAACCAGCCACCACAATTAATGATGGCCAAAGTCGGGTAAATTCATTTGAAGCTTTAAGCGCGGTTGTTGCAGTGACTTCTGCAGCAATCGCGATGGCAATAGCTAGCCAGTGGTTCATTTAAGCTCCGTCAGTATGGTTTTGATTATGAGAATTTAACGACTATGAATAATTCAGACCCATTGCATCACGTACATCGCGCATCGTTTCACGGGCGAGTTTACGTGCTTTCTCGCAGCCTTCTGCCACTATGCTTTTAACCAAGGTTGGATCTTCTGTATATTGTCTTGCACGCTCTTGAATCGGCTTAAGCTCGGCTAATATGCCCTCAATCACAGGCGCTTTACATTCGATACAGCCTATGGCAGCGCTTTTGCAGCCTATCTGCACCCAATCTTTCGTGGATTGATTTGAGTAGATTTCATGTAACTGCCAAACGGGACATTTTGCTGGATCACCTGGATCGGTACGGCGTACACGTGCAGGGTCGGTAGGCATGGTTTTAATCTTCTTAGCCACTGAATCTACATCTTCACGCAAGGAAATGGTGTTGTTGTAAGATTTGGACATCTTCTGCCCGTCCAAGCCTGGCATCTTTGAGGCTGGCGTGAGCTTGTAATCTGGCTCCAGCAAGATCATTTTGCCACCGCCTTCCAAATAGCCCAGTAAGCGCTCTTTATCGCCCATACTCATGCCTTGTTGCTCTTCAATCAGAGCATGTGCTGCGTCTAACGCTTCCTCATCACCATTTTGCTGGTAGGCATTACGCATTTCTTGATACAAAGCACCACGCTTACTGCCTAATTTTTTGATGGCAGCTTCAGCTTTTTCTTCAAAACCTTTTTCTTTACCATAGATATGATTAAATCTACGGGCGATTTCACGGGTAAATTCGATATGTGGGATTTGATCTTCGCCGACAGGTACTTGCGTGGCTTTATAAATCAAAATATCCGCACTTTGTAGTAATGGGTAGCCTAGAAATCCATAGGTTGACAGATCTTTGCTAGATAGTTTTTCTTGCTGGTCTTTATAGGTAGGTACACGCTCCAACCAGCTTAACGGTGTAATCATGCTCAATAGCGTATGCAACTCCGCATGTTCTGGCACACGCGATTGTATGAAGATCGTCGCGTTCGCCGGGTCTACGCCTGCAGCTAGCCAATCG
>JAZJZG010000088.1:0-2432 GCA_040389995.1 Pseudomonadota bacterium
TTTGCGTAACCGTGTTTGCAGATTACCGCGCAAAGATTCTATTTTCAAATGTGGAAATCGTGCTTGTAGCTGGCTCTGGCGGCGCAGGCTAGAGGTGCCGACTATGCTGCCTGCAGGTAAGTCTTCTAGCGATGAAAAGTCATTAGAAACAAAAGCATCGCGCGGATCTTCTCTTTCGCCTGTAGCTGCGATCAGAAAGCCTTCCGGTAAATTCATAGGTACGTCTTTCATGCTATGTACGGCTAAATCTGCACGGCCATCTGCTAAGGCCATTTCTAGTTCTTTTACAAATAAGCCTTTACCGCCTACTTTAGCTAATGGGGTATCCAGGATTTGGTCGCCCGTGGTGGTCATGCCTAAAATCTCTACAGTTGTTTCTGGGTATAGCGTTTGCAAGCGTTTTTGTATATGCATTGCTTGCCACATCGCCAGTGGGCTTTCACGCGATGCAATGACGAGTTTCTTTAGGGTAGCTTGTGTGATTTTATTCTCCATAATTTGAATTTTAGCACAGGCAACTTTGCTGATGCCCACTTGCAATAGCATTTGTTAAATAGGGTATATTTAGGTTAAGCTTAAATTCGGTTATTACTAAAAACTAAATCAGTACATTAAACCAATATTCTGGTTAATTCTATTGTTAGGAGATTTATATGCAATACCAACTCGATATGTTTATCAATTCACTAAACCAATTTTGGCTACAATTGGTCAATTTTCTGCCTAAATTATTAGCTGTTGTTGTGATCTTATTCTTTGGCTGGCTATTGGCCAAACTTGCTAGAGCAGCGGTAAGACGTACACTTGAGTTGATGCAGTTCGATAAGTTTTCGAAAAAATCTGGGCTAGAAGCCTTTATGAACCACGGCAATTTTAACTTAAGTCTAAGCGGTATCATTAGCCAAATTGTGTATTGGCTAGTCGTCCTGATGTTTATCATCACGGGTTCAAATATGCTGGGTTTGAATGAAGTGTCGGTATTGATGCAGCAATTGGCTAGCTATCTACCGCATATTATCGTGGCTATCCTGGTGTTGATTTTTGGTACTTTATTGGCACGTTTCGTTAACCGCCTAGTTTTTGCATGGCTGTATGGCATTAAATTTGAACGTGCCTTAGAAGTCAGTACTTCAGTTGAATATGGCATACAAATACTGGCGATATTTATCGCCTTGGAACAATTAGGTATCGGTACTCAACTTATTAACGCATTGTTTATCATTGTGTTTGGCGCATTATTTTTAGCGCTCGCCATAGCATTTGGTCTAGGTGGAAAAGATTGGGCAGCCAAAGTCATCGAGGATTTTAATAAATCCAAAAAATGATAAATTCGGGCTGCAAGGTTTTGAAAAGCTAAGTCTTTCGCACTATATGTTGCTGACGGCGGCTAACAGCAATGGTTTCAGGGATGTCTTTTAATAATGCAAACCATTGCTTGTCACCAGCCTCGATAGGCTCATCGCATGCTTCAGCTTGACCGTCACTACGATTTTCAATGCTACGTTTTTCGTAACCTAGGATATACGCATTCGCTACTAAGCAGTTGCGATGCAGGCGTACAAAAATATTCCCAAACTCCTGCTCTAAATGTGTGAGTGATTCTTCCAGCAGGTATTCACGCACGGCGGTGCGCACGGTAATGTATTTAAGTTCGGCACGTAAATAGATGACTTGATTGATTGGTACTAATAATACACGGCTACGTTCGCTAATACTTAAATGGGTTCTTTGCTGATTAAATGGCGCTAGCGCCAGCACCTGGCTGGGCAATAAAGCACGCGCCTTGTTGATGGCGGTTTGCAGGCGCTCAAAGCGAATGGGTTTTAGCAGATAATCTATCGCATTGATATCAAATGCTTGCATGGCATAACTATCAAACGCAGTGGTAAAGATAATCGCGGGCGGTTTGGGCATTTTTTGTAAATGCTGTGCTGCTTCAATACCATCCATACTGGGCATGCGAATATCTAACAGTACAATATCTGGCTGATGCAGATTGGCTAAATTAAGTGCATCTTTGCCGTTTTTTGCTTTCGCTACGATAGTTATCGTGCTGATATCTGCCAATAATTCGCATAGGCGGTTGCGTGCTGGTGCCTCGTCATCGGCAATGATGAGTTTTAAGTTGGTCGTCATTTAATGGTGTGCGGCAAAATAATATGAACTTGATACTTGCCATCAGATTGCGTGTTTTTTAATGATGCCTCAAGGTCAAAATGTAAACTCAGGCGTTCCTTAATATTTTTAAGCGCCATTTTATTACCGTTATTGTGCTTATTCTGCATATTGTATGGATTAGTTAATATTAAATGCACTTCATTACGTTTGGTGTAAATCTGTATGGAAATAACACCGCCGGAGACTAAAGGCTCAATACCGTGATATACCGCATTTTCTATCAGTGGCTGTAATAGCAATGGTGGAATAAGTGC
>JAZJZG010000089.1:0-4484 GCA_040389995.1 Pseudomonadota bacterium
CAACCAATGTTGCTGGATCGTAAGCAGATTTAATCCCGGCAAATACTTGGCGTGGCTTATCTTCACCAATATCTAATGAAAGTTTAAGCAGCTTTTCTGCACCTTCTACATGCTCGGCATTTACAATCTTTGCTATGCGTAAATCTACTTTGGTAAAATCATCAATGCTAATGTATTCTGCTTCAGGTAATGTAACAACGGGCGCAACGGCGGCCTGGGCTACTGCTGGCGTTGCTTGCAGGTTGTCTTTATTGGCTTCGGTCATGGCTGCAATCAATTTAGGGTCGATACGGGTAATCAGGTGGTCATAAGCGTTGATGCTATGTTGCGTTATAAACGAATCATCTACACTTTGCCATGTGAGTGGCGCGATATTCAAAAATTGCTCAATTTCACTCGCCAGTTTTGGCAACACTGGTTTTAAATAGAGCGTCAGCAACCGAAACATCTCTATCGCGCTTGAACAATCTAATTGTAGTTTAGCTTTTGCATCGTCACCGTCTTGTTTTGCAACCACCCACGGTGCCGCCGCCGCTACGTCGGCATTCGCAAGGTCAGTCAGCCGCATAATTTCTCTTATAGCACGGCCATAATCACGACTTTCATAATACTTAGCAATTTCCGGCGCAGCATTCTTTATTTCATCAATCACTGGATGATGATTAATTGCTACGAGTTTGCCCTCAAACCTTTTATTGATAAAACCTGCCGTACGGCTAGCAATATTGATGTACTTACCCACCAAGTCACTATTCACCCGTGCAGTGAAATCTTCCAGATTCAAGTCGATGTCTTCCATCGTACTGTTAAGTTTTGCCGCATAGTAATAGCGCAGATATTCAGGATTTTTAATATGCTCTAAATAGCTGCGCGCGGTAATGAATGTACCGCGAGATTTACTCATCTTCTCGCCATTCACAGTTAAGAAACCATGGGCAAAAATATTGGTAGGAGTACGATGGCCGCTGTATTCTAATGTTGCAGGCCAGAACAAAGCATGAAAATATAGAATATCTTTGCCAATAAAATGATAAAGCTCGGTATTTGAACCTTTATTCCAGTACTCGTCGAAATCTAGGTCTTTGTCTTTACATAGTTTCTTAAAGCTCGCCATGTAACCAATCGGCGCATCTAACCACACATAAAAATATTTGCCGGGTGCGTCAGGAATCTCAAAACCAAAATATGGTGCATCGCGTGAAATATCCCAATCATTCAAGCCACTGGCAAACCACTCACCCATTTTGTTGGCTGCCTCGCCTTGCAGAGTGCCGGAACGTGTCCATTCTTTCAAAAAACCTTCACATTCTGAAAGCTTGAAAAAGTAATGCTCAGTTTCTTTACGCACAGGCGCAGCGCCAGACACGGCGGAGTATGCGTTAATCAACTCAGTCGGGTTATAAGTGGCGCCACATACTTCACATGAATCGCCATACTGGTCTTTAGCATGGCATTTTGGACATTCGCCCTTAATGAAACGATCTGGCAAGAACATGTTTTTAACAGGGTCATAAAACTGCTCTATAGTTTTAGTGGAAATCTTGCCAGCCGCTTTGAGTTTTTTATAGATGCTTTGTGCCAGCTCTTTATTCTCAGGGGCATTGGTTGAGTAATAGTTATCAAACTCCACCAGAAACTCAGAAAAATCTGCACTGTGCTCTTTATGTACGTTATCAATCAACGCTTCTGGCGTTATACCTTCTTTCTCGGCACGTAGCATAATCGGCGTACCATGCGTGTCATCCGCGCACACATAATGCACAGTGTGCCCCTGCATCTTTTGAAACCGCACCCAAATATCTGTTTGAATATATTCCACCAAATGCCCGAGATGGATACTGCCATTGGCGTATGGCAGCGCAGAAGTGACTAATATTTTCTTAGGAGTTTTGTTGGCGGCTTGTTGCGTCATAAAGGGCTTAAAATTTAATGGTTAATTTAACTATCTATTTTAGCAAATGCGTAAGTATTCTAGTAATTAAACTCACTACTACGCTAAAATAATGCTTTGAAAACATTTAGAAACTAGAGCCATGGCACTTACTGAACAAAGCATCACCAGCGTATTGCAAGCACTTATCGATCCAAACACCGGTCGTGATTTTGTCACGAGTAAATCCGCTAAAAATATCAAATTGAACGGCAATAATGTCAGCTTGGATATTGTGCTGGGTTATCCGGCTAAAAGTCAGTTTGAACAGCTTAAAGCAATCGTTGTTAATCAACTCAAAACCATTGCCAACATTGGCGATATCACGGTAAATATCGGTAGCAGAATAGTCAGCCACAGCGCACAACGCGGTGTGAACCTGCTGCCTAACGTCAAGAACGTCATCGCAATTGCCTCGGGCAAAGGTGGTGTGGGTAAATCAACGACTTCAGCCAATCTAGCATTAGCATTGGCAGCGGAAGGTGCAACGGTAGGCTTGCTGGATGCTGATATTTACGGCCCAAGCCAGCCACAAATGCTAGGCATTAATGGCCGCCCAGAGAGTGCGGATGGCAAAAGCATGGAGCCGATGATGGCACATGGCATACAAGCGATGTCTATTGGGTTTTTAGTCGACACGGATACGCCTATGGTATGGCGCGGCCCTATGGTCACCAGTGCGCTAGAGCAGTTATTACGCGAAACTAAATGGCGTGATATAGATTACCTGATTATCGATTTACCACCAGGCACGGGCGATATTCAGCTCACGCTATCACAAAAAATCCCTGTCACCGGTGCAGTGATAGTTACTACCCCGCAAGACATTGCGCTGCTGGACGCACGCAAAGGCTTAAAAATGTTTGAAAAAGTCGGCATCCCAGTTTTAGGTATTGTAGAAAACATGAGTACGCATATATGCTCCAAGTGTGGTCACGAAGAACATATTTTTGGTACAGGTGGCGGCGCGTTGATGAGTAAAGACTACAACATAGATTTACTAGGTAGTTTGCCATTAGATATTAAAATTCGCGAACAATCTGACGGTGGCAAACCTACGGTAGTTGCCGAGCCAGATAGCGCAATCGCAAATATCTATAAGCAAATCGCTCGTACAGTAGCCATTAAGATTGCCAATACCAGCTTAGACCATAGCAGCAAATTCCCGAGCATTGTGATTCAGAATACATAAGCGGCATTCTGAAATGTTGCCCCGCTTGGCTTTATAGCTGGGCTTTTATGTAGCGCCAATATTGATAATATTGGCGCTAATAAGCCGAATAATTTAAGACAACATTCAGGCTAAAGATACTCCAAAAGCATATACATCTATGCCGTTTTCTGGTGCAATCAAAGTCGCAGGTATCGCTACGCCTTTACGCCAATGGTTAACCGCTTCTTGCTTACCTGCACCAGCCACTAAAAATATTACTTCATGCGTATTATTTAATCGATTCTGGCTCATGGTAATGCGGTTAGCAGGTGGTTTAGGCGCATCAAACACCGGAACAGCAAGCGCACTGTTATCTACCGCTTGGTTAGGAAATAGTGATGCAGTATGCCCATCTTCACCCAAACCTAAAATCACTAAATCAAATGTACCGACATTTTTTAGCGTTTCTGCATAAGCGGCCGCACCAGCGACATTACCTAGCTCTGCTGGAATATCAAAGATCTGTGTTGCAGGAATTGCCACATGATTAAGCCAGGCTTCGCGCGCCATTAAACTATTGCGGTCTTTATGGTCTGCCGGCAAACAACGGTCATCATTATGGAATATCTGCCAGTTTGCCCAGTCCGCCTGCTCTTTACTTAATAATTCATACACGGTTTTAGGCGTGCTACCGCCAGATAACACAATCAAAAATTGACCTCGTGCCTGAATTGCCGCTTTTGCCGCCGCCAAGATACGTTGAACCGTAGCCTGGTTAATTTCAGCTTGTGTATTAAAAGTATACCAGCGCGAAATTTGATGA
The DNA here is from genome assembly GCA_040389995.1 of Pseudomonadota bacterium. GTDB lineage: Bacteria > Pseudomonadota > Gammaproteobacteria > Burkholderiales > Methylophilaceae > Methylotenera. Next base: position 3,907 of record JAZJZG010000089.1, read on the forward strand.
TTAGCGAGTGTCAGCGTTTCAAGTGGTTTTGTTTGTGGATTTTGCATAAAACGGTAATGCCTTTGCGTTATAATATAGTTAAATTTTAAGTCGTTATTTTAACTTAAAACGCGCATATAATTTACGCAAAACCAATCCATAATTTATCTAATCACCTCAGCTTATCAAGATAAGCGACGGAAAAACTATAGTAGAAAGACTTGCAAATCATGGCTAAAAAGATTGACCCCTGCACCCTAGTGTTGTTTGGCGCTAGCGGTAATTTATCTCGTGTTAAATTGATGCCGGGCTTATTTCGGCTTGATGCCGCAGGCCGCTTGCCTGACCATATGGCAATTCTTTCTGTGGGCCGCAGTGAAGTATCACGCGAAGAATGGCAAGCCGACATTAAAAGTATGTTGGATACCAAATTTAAAAAAGGCTATGACGCAAAGGTATTTGAGCGCTTTATCGCCCGCAATCATTATCACGCCAATCCGCCAAATGACGACACCGCTTTCATTAAAATGAAAGCTACATTAAGTGACGAAAAAACATTCCCGCAAAATTTAGCTTACTTTTTATCTGTACGCCCAGTA
>JAZJZG010000089.1:4494-8336 GCA_040389995.1 Pseudomonadota bacterium
TTTTGCGCCTGTAGTTGAACAGTTAGCAGCAGTAGGTTTAACGCAAGAAGACAAATACTGGCGCCGTGTGGTGATTGAAAAGCCATTCGGTACGGATTTACCTAGCGCACAAGCATTACAGGCTTCCATCAGCAAACACCTGAAAGAAAGCCAGATCTATCGTATAGACCATTATTTGGGTAAATCTGCGCTGCAGAACATTATGCTGCAACGTTTTGCCAACACTGTGCTGGAGCCAATTTGGAACAACCAATATATTGACCACGTGCAGATCACCAACACTGAAAGGCTAGGTGTGGGCGAGCGCACACAGTTCTACGATAGTACCGGCGCATTACGTGACATGATACAAAGCCATATCTTGCAAACCATGGCGCTAACGGCAATGGAGCTACCGGCAGATTTATCACCAGAAAGCGTACGTGCTGAAAAAATTAAAGTGCTGGAAGCAATCCGCCCGATTCCCGCAAACGACTTAGCCAAACACGCATTCCGTGCACAATACGCCAGTGGTGAAATCAATGGCGAGAAAGTGCCAGGTTACCTAGAAGAGTTAGGTGACAACACCAGCGTAGTAGAAACTTACGCCGCATTGAAACTGTTTGTGGATAATCCACGCTGGCAAGGCGTGCCGTTCTATATCAGAACGGCAAAACGTTTACATGAAGCAGACACGCGCATTTCAATCCGTTTCAAAAAAGCACCATTGCAGATCAAAGGCGGTCAAGAACAAAACTGGCTGATGCTGGGCATTCAACCGCGTGAATGTATCAAAATGGAAATCGAATCCAAGATTCCAGGTTTAGATATCTCAACCCGCACGATTCAAATGGATGCAGCTAACCGATTAGAAGGTGACGAAACCATTGACGCTTACGAGGCCTTATTATTGAATTTGATGGAAGGCGATAATTCACTGTATTTACACATCAGCGAAGTTGAAGCGCAATGGCGTTTAGTGGATACAGTCGTTAAAACCTGGGCGGCAGACAAAACCCCTGTGCATCAATACCCTGCCGGCAGTCGCGACCCAGAAGCTTCAAAAATAATTTTTGAAGCTGAAGACCAGTTCTGGCGTTACAGCATCGAACTAGGTGGCGATAAACATTAACGATAGTCTAAAATAATTAACAAATAAAACACTAATTATTGTTATTATTCGTTCTAATCAAAAGCGGGGTTTTACTCCGCTTTTTATCTTTTCTAACTGAGTTAAAAACATAGATAATGAGTATTGAACTATGAGCATAAAATCGGATAAATGGATACGCAACATGGCAGAACAACACGGCATGATAGAGCCGTTTGAGCCTAATCAGGTTAAAATCTCATCAAGTGGTGAGCGCATGGTTTCATATGGCACCTCCAGCTATGGTTACGATATTCGCTGTAGCTCAGAATTTAAACTTTTTACCAATATTAACAGCACGATTGTCGACCCTAAGAATTTCGACCCTAATTCATTTGTAGAAGTGAATGCCGATTACTGCATCATTCCTCCCAACTCTTTTGCACTCGCGCGTACAGTTGAGTATTTCCGTATTCCACGGAATGTGCTGACAATTTGTTTGGGTAAATCTACTTATGCTCGTTGCGGCATTATTGTGAACGTGACGCCATTCGAGCCAGAATGGGAAGGTTATGTCACACTGGAATTCAGCAACACTACCCCGCTCCCAGCCAAGATCTACGCTAATGAAGGTTGCGCACAAGTGCTATTTTTTGAAGCCGACGAAGATGATGTCTGCGAAACATCATACAGAGACCGTGGCGGAAAATATCAAGGTCAGGTAGGCGTAACCCTGCCTAAAATCTAGCCCTTGCCTAAGATTTAATTAAGGAAATTGAATGAAATTTAGGTTCCCCGTTGTCATCATTGATGAAGACTTTCGTTCGGAAAACTCATCAGGCTTAGGCATTCGTGTGCTGGCCAAAGCGATTGAAGCTGAAGGTTTTGAAGTGCTGGGCGTCACCAGTTATGGCGACCTGACCTCATTTGCACAACAACAAAGCCGGGCTTCAGCATTTATCTTATCGATTGATGATAATGAATTCATTGAAGAAAACCAAGAAGCATTGGCTAACTTGCGCGCGTTTGTCGATGAAATCCGCTATCGTAATGAAGAGATACCGATTTTCTTACATGGCGAGACACGCACTTCACGGCATATTCCGAATGAAATTTTGCGTGAGCTCAGCGGTTTTATTCATATGTACGAAGACACACCAGAATTCGTTGCCCGCTATATTTTGCGTGAAGCACGCAGCTATTTGGATAGCCTGCCGCCGCCATTCTTTAAAGCATTGACTGACTACGCCGCCGATGGCTCATACTCATGGCATTGTCCAGGTCACTCTGGTGGTGTCGCGTTTCTAAAATCACCTGTGGGGCAAATGTTCCATCAGTTCTTTGGCGAGAATATGCTACGTGCCGATGTCTGTAACGCCGTCGACGAACTAGGCCAGTTGCTTGACCATACCGGCCCTGTAGCTGCTTCAGAGCGCAACGCTGCGCGCATCTACAACTGCGATCATTTATATTTTGTGACTAACGGCACCTCTACCAGTAATAAAATGGTGTGGAATAGCACGGTAGCACCAGGTGATATCGTGGTGGTGGATAGGAATTGCCACAAATCGATTTTGCACGCCATTATTATGACCGGTGCGATTCCGGTATTTTTAATGCCAACGCGCAATCATTTCGGCATCATCGGACCAATTCCAAAGTCAGAGTTTGCATGGGAAAATATCCAAAAGAAAATTGACCGCAATCCGTTTGCGACAGATAAAACCGTCAAGCCTCGCGTACTCACCATCACACAATCTACTTACGATGGTGTGCTGTATAACGTAGAAGAAATCAAAGAGATGCTTGATGGCAAAATCGATACTTTGCATTTTGACGAAGCTTGGCTGCCGCACGCGACCTTCCACGATTTTTATGGTGACTATCATGCCATTGGTGCAGACCGTCCTCGCTGTAAAGAATCCATGGTATTTTCAACGCAATCCACGCATAAACTACTCGCTGGATTAAGCCAAGCTTCACAAATCCTGGTGCAAGATGCAGAAAATAATAAGCTGGACCGCGACGTATTCAATGAAGCTTATTTGATGCACACCTCAACTAGCCCGCAATATTCAATTGTAGCGAGTATCGATGTAGCAGCCGCCATGATGGAAGCACCAGGCGGCACGGCATTAGTTGAAGAAAGCCTGATGGAAGCTTTAGATTTCCGCCGTGCCATGCGCAAAGTGGATGAAGAATGGGGCGCGGACTGGTGGTTTAAAGTCTGGGGGCCGGATGATTTATCGGAAGAAGGCCTGGAAGAACGTGATGCGTGGATGCTAAAAGCCAATGAAGCTTGGCATGGTTTTGGTGACCTAGCCGAAAATTTCAATATGCTGGATCCGATTAAAGCCACCATCATCACTCCGGGCTTGGATATTAAAGGTGACTTCTCCGATGAGTTCGGCATTCCTGCGGCGATTGTCACTAAATATCTGGCTGAACATGGTGTCATCGTTGAAAAAACCGGGCTGTACTCATTCTTCATTATGTTCACCATCGGCATTACCAAAGGCCGCTGGAACACTATGGTAGCCGCGTTACAGCAATTTAAAGACGACTATGACAAGAACCAGCCGCTCTGGAAAGTCTTGCCTGAATTCGTGCAAAAACAGCCACGCTACGAGAAAGTAGGTTTGCGCGATTTATGTAAACAGATCCATGCCGTATACAAAGCGCACGACATTGCACGTTTAACCACTGAAATGTATCTATCAGACATGGTGCCTGCCATGAAGCCTACCGATGCATTCGCGAAAATGGCGCATAG
>JAZJZG010000090.1:0-3397 GCA_040389995.1 Pseudomonadota bacterium
AATATCAATAGCGGCAAAATCAGGCCAAATTCAACTGCCGCAATCCCACGCATGCTTTTCCTTGTTGATTTCTCCAAGGATTTTCTGCTTCTATTTTGAGTGAGGCTTAGCATGTTATTGCACCAAAGCAGAAACTACTGGGCCAGTACTGGTAGAACTACCAGCCAATCCAGTTTGGTTACATGGGCTTTCTTTATTAGCATCACCTAAGTACTCCAGGTACATGGTAAAGTTGCTGGCACCTTGGGTTTGCATTGGGTGCAGTAATAATAGACAAGCAAAAGTAGGTGATGAGGCAGATAGTTTCATGGTGGAACAATCCACCACAGGAGCCACCATAAGGCGACGGCTAGAACCCTTCGTAATAGGTATGGTAGTGCTGCCAGTGCCTCCGGTAAGCTTAATACCAGACTTGGCATCACCCTGATAAGCGGTATTGCTTGTCCTTTCGCTTACAAAATCGCTGTAAGCATTGTTCCCGCTAGGCCAACTGCTAGCTACAGGATAATAAGAATAGCCAGTGTAGTCTGGAACGCCATCAGCACTGCCATGCTTCAAGCCGAATCGCGTGTTGTAATCATCCCGATTAGAGGCTTTAAAGCCACTTGCCGTTAAAGTAGCCCCTGGACTCGGTGGCGCTAAGCATACATTGCCAGATAATATGGCCGCTATTGCACTAGCACTACCAGATGAACCGTTAAGATCAACCCACCTGAAACTGCCAGACAAGGTAGCAGTTCCTGGAGCTATAATACCAGCTACCCAAGTACCTATTGGCGTTGTAGCGTTAACCGCGGTGCTACATACGCCTATTGGCAATAGCGAGCAGGAATTTTGCGAAGGTGCTAGCGTTGCGACAGCGGAAGCGGCAACAGCCTGTTGATTTGCAACTGTAATGCCAGGCATTAAATTAAGCACTTGAATCAGCCAGTTCGCGATATTACTTTTAGTAGCGGTGCATTTAACATATTTATATAAAGCTGCTTGAGCAGTGGTTAAACCTGTCAATGAATTTTGGGTCGAGTAAGCACCATTTAGTGTCTGACTAAAGCTCACAGCGCTATTAGCTGGTAAGGAGACGGCAGCAGTTTGAAAAAAAACCTTATTTGCCTGGCCTGTAGCAATACCTGCAGTTTCTGCTGAAGCAAACTGTGTTGTGACTCCAGTCAGTTCGTTTGCGGCCGATAGCGCACAGGCATCAGCCGCATTTTGCAGCTCGGTTTTTGTTACAAAAAGCTTGCCTAAGTCTAGCGCCAAACCTGCAAATCCAATTAATATTGGCAGAGCTATCGCCACGATAATCGCCACTATCCCGCCTTGCTTACCCGGGTAAGGTTTATTAAAACAAGAAATTAATCCTATTTTCCTTATTGGTCTGGTTAACATGGTAGCTCTCCATTCTTTATGCAGCTGGCGGCTATTTCCCAGTTCTACTTGCTACTATTCCCACCCACCCCAATACTTAAAGTATTGGAGGATTTCTCTGGCACATTGTCGACAAATGATTTTTGGTAGCTCTCTACTGCATCATGTGCAGCACGACCATCAATGCCTTTAACTGGGTTATTGTTATTTACCGCTTCTGGATTAGCAATCTGCTGATTAAATGTTTCTCTAGCAGCATCACCAAATTTAGAGTTGTAATATGGCGTAGATTCAGCACAAGCAGTTAGTAAGCCTATGCTGCAAATGACCAGTAACCTTAAGCCCAGTTGCCAGTGTGCCGGTGCCTGAATTTTCCCTGTTTGATGGTTAAGAGTTTGGCTATAGCTGTGCATGACAATCTCCTTATTATTTCAATTCAAAACCGCTGTCTTCATTTTTTGCAGGCATATCTGGTTTTGTTACTGGTGGTGACTCAGGAGCCGATTGTGGCATTGATGCCTCTGGTTTTTGACCTTCCATACGTCCACCCAAGAATATCTCTGCGCGGTTTGGGTCACTATAGTTATCCGTAGGCAACTTGTAACCAGCAATCAAAGGTTTAACTAAATGTGGAGTCACCACAAAAATAAGCTCAGTTTTATCCTTTTGAAATTCCGTACTACGGAATAGCGCGCCAATAATGGGGATTTCGCCCAATACGGGGAATGCCTTGATATTGGCTGTAGTATTGTTTTTAATAAGCCCACCAATCGCGAAGGACTGACCATCATAAAGCTGTACAGTAGTGGATGCGCGGCGTGTAGTGAAAGATGGCAATATCGCCGTGCCAGAAAAACCTGTGGCAGTCACTCCAATGCCATTCTTATCCAGTTCTGACACTTCGGGTGATACCTTCATATTGATGCGGCCGCCGGCTAATACCGTTGGGGTGAATTTAAGGCCAACACCAAACTCTTTTTCCTCTAGGGTGATGGTATTGCCACCGCCACTATTAGTTTGTGCCACTGGGATAAATATTTTGCCACCAGCGAGAAAACTACCCTCTTGACCACTAATGGCCATAATAGTGGGTTCAGCTAACACCTTAATCAGGCCATCTTTATTTTGTGCATCAATCGCAATACCGTTACCTTTCAGCTTACCCAACAAGCCTGCAGAATTACTCAGGAACCCAGCAATTAATCCATACCTGCCACCCAAAGTCGCGCTGGCCCCTAGGTCATCTATCAAGGTTTTAGAAACTTCAGCGATTTTTACTTCTAGCATTACCTGTTGCTGGGCGCTAACGTTGAGCATATTAATTACTTGTGGTGATTTACCTGCTTGACTGCCTGCACTTTGCCCACTCTGGCCTTGCTGGAAACTTACCACGGTACTACCACCGTTGCCAGATGCTGGATCTTTTTCAAATGTTTGAGCTGATTTAGCTGCCTGCCTCCTTACATAAGCTTCTGCAACCTCTACAACATGGTTAGCAGTTAAAGCATCTTCTACCGTTCCACTAAGTATCAGCGAATCCGCCGCCGCCGTCACTTTTATATACTTCTCATCGGGGAAAAGCCCGGTCAAGGTTTGTTGCAAAGCATCCGGGTCCATGTTGACCGAAATATCAATCACCGTGCATGTACCCTTTGAGCCCTGAATAAACATATTAGTGGTGCCAATATTCACCCCTAGCAAATACAAGGTCTGTGGGGCAATTAGTTTAGCTTGCACCACATCAGGGTTGCCTATAGTGCGCTTAATGACAGGTTCAGGCAGGTGCAGTAGCGTAGACTTACCCACTGGCAGTACCAACTTGCCTGGAGCGCCCGTATGACCAAAACAGCTCGCTTCATCAACCGAGCTAACCATAGATTTGGGTTCTTCAGCCTTGACAGGTTTTTTGGTTGCGGCCCAGATCGCAGTTGAGTGGCAGAGCATGCCGCCGAATATGCCAATATAGATTAACCTAGCCAGCTCCGCTGAGGTTGTCAGGTGGCGATGTGGTTTGTTATTAATAGTTTTCACG
>JAZJZG010000091.1:0-623 GCA_040389995.1 Pseudomonadota bacterium
TGATCAGGCGATTGAAGCTTTTAGTGAAGCCGTGCAAGCCAACACCGACTCACTTGAGCTGCATTTTGCATTAGGCAGCCTATTCAGGCGACGTGGGGAAGTGGATCGGGCGATTCATTTACACCTAAACTTACTTGAAAAAAAAGAACTCGCACCACAGCAAAGAATTGCCGTAACTGCTGAGCTAGCACAAGACTACCTGAAAGCAGGACTGCTTGACCGCGCTGAAGAGTTATTTGAATCATTAGATGACGATAGATACCGCCAACCGGCGCTACGTGCATTGCTGGAGATTTATGTGCGTGAACGTGAATGGGAGCGTGCAATCAAGGCCGCCACTGAATTGGAGCGGCTCTCAGGTGTACCATTTCGCGTCGAAATATCGCATTATTACTGCGAAATAGCGGTTAAATCTATATTGGCAAATGATATACATACCGCCAGGTTCGAACTGGAACAGGCGCTGAATGCCAATAAAAACTGCGTGCGAGCCAATGTATTGTTAGGTGATTTAGAAGCCGAAGCTGGCGCACATAAAGAAGCTATTTCTACCTGGAAACGCATCGAGTTTCAAAAGCCAGAATATTTAGGCCTGATCGCACCTAAATTACTCACTAGTTATC
>JAZJZG010000091.1:633-2601 GCA_040389995.1 Pseudomonadota bacterium
AACCAAACTCAAGACGGCTTAAATTTATTACAGACTTATCTACAAACGTATAAGTTAGCATCGCTTGTGAGCGTACTGTACGAAGCAACTCTGGCTGAAGAAGGCGCTGAAAGCGCTGCCCGGTTAGCACGTAACGAGCTCATTAAAAAACCTAGCTTGAATACACTGGATCAGTTATTACAAGCACGTGCGATCGTAGAGACTACTCACCCGCCAGCGACTAATCAAGACACACAATTGATGCAACAAGCCGTGCGTCATGCTATTGGCAATAAAACCACTTATCATTGTGAGCAATGTGGCTTTAAGGCTAAATACCATCATTGGCAGTGCCCGGCTTGTAACGCCTGGGAGGCACTACCCGCCGAACCAGCGACCATCTGAACCATACTTTAAATTTAATATAGCTGAATTTACGAAATATATCATTGACTATGACTACACCAACCAATAACCACATCAATCAACCTAACAATGACCCTAAAATTATTGTTGCGCTCGATTATGCTGATGCTAGCAGTGCACTAAAACTGGTTAATCAGCTAGACCCGTCATTATGTAGGTTAAAAGTAGGCAAAGAGCTTTTTACTGCCGTGGGCCCACAATTTATAGAAACACTGACGCGTGCAAATTTTGGGGTATTTTTAGACTTAAAGTTCCATGATATTCCTAACACGGTTGCAAAAGCCTGCACGGCAGCCAGTAATTTAGGTGTGTGGATGCTCAATGTACATGCCAGCGGCGGCTTGGAAATGATGCAAGCGGCACGTGTAGCGGTAGACAGCACGCAGACAAAACCTTTGCTGATTGCCGTTACCGTACTGACTAGCATGAACCAAGCTAGCCTCTATAGAATTGGCATCCAAACCGACCTCACCACGCATGTATTAAACCTTGCATCGCTAACACAACAAGCTGGTTTAGATGGTGTGGTATGTTCCGCGCTTGAAGCGAATCTGTTACGCACCCAGCTTGGCAACGATTTCTGCTTGGTTACGCCAGGTATACGCCCGGCTAATAGCAATCCAGATGATCAATCCCGGGTCGTGACCGCGGCAGATGCATTAAACATGGGGGCAAGTTATTTAGTCATTGGCAGACCCATCACACAGGCGTTGCATCCGTTAGCAGCGCTAGAAGCGATAAATGCTGAATGCAATAACCTAGCACGGTAATGCCAAGCAAACTGATTGCGACTTTAGGCAATTTCATGACACGGTCATCTTCATCATTCATATTATTTAAGCTATGATTAATAGCGCATTATCTGTATTTTAAAAGTAGTGCCCATTAACTATCAGTTTTAAAACCATGGAGAATCAAAAATGAGAAAAATATTACTAGCGTTGGTTGTTTTGTTAAGTTTTAGCCTAAGCGTATTTGCAGCCGTTAACATCAATACTGCCACGCAAGCAGAGCTTGAAAGCCTGAAAAATATAGGCCCAGTAAAAGCACAAGCGATTATTGACTATCGCAAGAAAAATGGTGGTTTTAAATCTGTAGATGAACTGAACAACGTGCATGGTATTGGAGACAAGACCATGGCAAACCTCAAAAACGACATTTCTATTAGTGGCGCAACCACAGTTGCTCCAACCAGCAAAACCACTAAACCAACTAAAGCTGCAGAAGTAGCTGCGCCTGCATCAACTCCGGCAGATACGACTAAAGCTGATAAAAAAGCGGCAGCCGATGCTAAAAAAGCAGCGAAAAAAGCTGAGGCTGATAAAAAGGCAGCTGATGTAGCAAAAGCTAAATAATACGATCTAATCTGTATCAACAAAAAGCCCTGCATGCAGGGCTTTTTTGTTATCCAGTCATATGAATATTGTAATTTTTCATCAGCCTATTTAACTCGCATACCCGCTTGCGCACCCGCATCAGGGCTCAAGATAAATGGTCCGCCACGCTCATCACTAGCCGCCAGCACCATACCTTCACTCATGCCAAACTTCATTTTACGCGGTG
>JAZJZG010000092.1:0-2369 GCA_040389995.1 Pseudomonadota bacterium
AAAGGTAGTTGGCAACACCTCAGCCGGACCTATCTGCGCACTTACAGTATTATCCCCTAATACAATCGGATATGACATCAGCATATCATCGACGTATTTAGCCACATCTTTTACGCTTTTATATTCAAAAACCACGCCAAATACCATCAGGTCCTTCTCCTTACGGCGATCATATAAACTCACCAAGTCTGGCACTTCCTCTAAACATGGCGGGCACCAAGTCGCCCAATAATTCACCAACACCCACTTGCCTTTATAACTAGCTAATTGATGCTGGACACCAGCCGTATCTTTTAGTAAAAAGTTATTATCGGCTACTGCAGTCTGGCTTGCTGTAACGAATACCAGGCCTAGCAACACACTCAATATAAATTGTCGGGTACGCATTTATCTAAAAAATTAAAGTTGGATGATTTATAAAGTAACCATAAGAATCTAAAAAGTTAGGCAGTAATTTACCGAAGTAGTTTAGCTTAGCCAGTTTATCATTTAACTAGTGTCAAGCTTACCCTTATCACAAAGTTAGACTCCGACAAAAGTGCGACGCATGTAATTCTACGCGCCATACATGCCCTTGCTGAGTATACTTTAGTCTCTTATTAAACCTAAGTATCGCTACTTAACTGCCGAAAAAATATCCAAACTGGCAGCTGCATCGACATTAAAGCTAAAGACGAAAAGCACTGGTCACTTGCTGTGGTGCGCCGGGTAAGTTGTAACACTAAGGGTAGATTAGATAAATGGTAGATTAAATATAGGTGTACAATTGATTTCACTGCCGATGATTTCACCGCAGACACAAAGTGCCAAAGCCATTATGTCGGGGCGCAATAACGAAGCAGTGTTGTTCTTGCAGGAAATCGCCAGTTAAACAAGTCGCGACAATCATCGCGCCAAGAGCATATATCTACCAGCATAGCAACTAACATTGCAGTACAATAATAAGTTCTGAACATGTAATGTTGACCAAATAATAGAGCGTTCACACTACTTTGAGCGCATGCAATATAGTATTATTTAAAGCAAAATTTTACTTACCTTATGCATTTGGCACTTCACTAAAACATTTTTTTTCGTTACGATATATATTTAATTAAAAGCGTTATTCAAATAGAGGTTTCCCCATGAGCGAACATATTACACATCTTAATGATGCAAGTTTTGAGCAAGACGTTTTACAATCACCACTGCCGGTCTTAGTGGACTACTGGGCTGAGTGGTGTGGCCCTTGCAAAATGATCGCACCTATTCTAGATGAAATTTCCAAGGAATATACTGGCCGCCTCAAGATAGCGAAACTTAATATTGATGACAATCAGTTAACTCCGCCTAAGTATGGTATTCGTGGCATCCCTACCCTTATGTTGTTTAAAAACGGCAATGTAGAAGCCACTAAGGTGGGCGCGTTATCAAAATCACAATTAACAGCATTTATTGACAGCAACATCTAAACACATTACGCTACTCATACCTGAATAAATGTTTGGTTAAGGCTATATTGGTCTAGCCTATATAGCTTGGTGAATTCGAGTTATTTAATATAATAAAAATCAAACATTTGTCATCTCAGCAATTTAATGTAAGTTCCTAGTTTTCAACAAATCCCAAACATATCTTGTTTTAGTGAGCCTTCATGCACTTATCAGACCTTAAGCACCTACCTGTCACCGAGTTAGTTGATATGGCAATCACCAATGAAATCGAAAATGCCAGTCGCATGCGTAAGCAGGATTTGATATTTGCGATTCTGAAAAATAAAGCTAAAAAAGGCGATAGCATTTACGGTGATGGTACGCTTGAAGTGCTGCAAGATGGATTTGGGTTCTTACGATCGCCAGACACGTCTTACCTAGCTGGTCCTGATGACATTTATGTATCTCCCTCACAAATTCGCCGCTTTAACCTGCACACTGGCGACAGTATTCAAGGTGAAATCCGCATTCCAAAAGACGGGGAACGTTATTTTGCTTTAGTTAAAGTCGATATGGTGAATGGTGAAGCGCCAGAAAACACCAAACATAAAATACTGTTTGAGAATTTAACACCGCTGTTTCCTACCATACCGCTCACATTAGAACGCGATATCAAAGGTGTAGAAAATATAACTAGCCGCGTGATTGATATGATTGCACCAATTGGCCGCGGTCAACGCGGATTACTGGTAGCCAGCCCGAAAAGCGGAAAAACGGTGATGATGCAGAATATTGCCCACGCCATCACCGCCAATCACCCAGATGTGGTTTTAATCGTACTGCTAATTGATGAGCGCCCTGAAGAAGTAACTGAAATGACACGTTCAGTAAAAGGTGAAGTGGTAGCTTCAACTTTTGATGAACCGGCAGAAAAACACGTAAAAGTGAGCACCATCG
>JAZJZG010000092.1:2414-2663 GCA_040389995.1 Pseudomonadota bacterium
AGTCGCTGAAATGGTGCTGGAAAAAGCCAAACGTCTGGTAGAACACAAAAAAGATGTGGTGATTTTATTAGACTCAATTACACGATTAGCACGTGCTTATAACACAGTGATCCCCTCATCAGGCAAAGTACTTACCGGCGGTGTTGATGCGAATGCCTTACAACGCCCGAAACGTTTCTTCGGTGCAGCACGTAACATTGAAGAAGGCGGCTCGCTCACTATTATCGCTACGGCACTGGTAGATACTGG
>JAZJZG010000092.1:2673-10388 GCA_040389995.1 Pseudomonadota bacterium
CCGGACGCACTTTGTCCGGTGGTATTGATCCCTCTGCTCTTTATCCTCCGAAGCGTTTCTTTGGCGCCGCCCGCAATATCGAAGAGGGTGGGTCGCTGACGATTATTGCTACTTGTCTCGTCGATACTGGCTCGCGCATGGATGATGTCATCTATGAAGAGTTTAAGGGTACAGGCAATATGGAAATCCACCTTGATCGCAAAATGGCTGAAAAACGCCAATACCCTGCCATCAATGTGAATAAATCCGGCACGCGTCGCGAAGAATTATTGATCGAAAAAGATGTGCTGCAGAAAATCTGGGTGCTACGTAAGCTACTTTATCCTATGGATGATCTTGAGGCGATGGAGTTCTTGTTAGACAAAATCAAAGCCACAAAAAACAATGCCGACTTCTTCGACAGCATGCGCAGAGGCTAATACTTAACGCTCCCAATTATTCAAACTTATTACATGTTTTTTTAATCTTGCATAGCTAGGCAAATATAAATATAATGCCGAGTTACCGCAAAAATGCGTAATCTAATTTAAGCCGTATCATTCGGCAACCAATATTGAGGCTATACATTATGAAAGATGGAATTCATCCAGAATACCGCGACGTTGTTTTTCAAGACATCGGTGCAGACTTTAGTTTCATTACGCGTTCTACAATTAACGCTAGAGACAAAATCAAATGGACTGACGGTAAAGAATATCCGTTAGTTAAAATCGAAGTATCATCAAAATCACACCCGTTTTATACAGGTAAACAAATGATTTTAGATACTGCTGGTCGTGTTGATAAATTCCGTAAAAAATACGGTATGTAATTATTGTTTGCAAGTTAGCTTGCAAATGTTAAGGCAGCTTAGGCTGCCTTTTTTATTTCTTTTTAATTCTTATATTGAATATGAATTTTTATGTTGTATATGCTCCAGGCAAGAATCAAAAAAATATTGCTGGCAGCTTCAATCAGTTAAAATAATTACTTAATAAACAATAAAATAAACACGAATACCAAATATGCGCTTTCAACTTGATCACGACTGGCAAGGTAATATGTCCACACCACGTGCCCGCGTAGGTGAGAGTGTAAAAACACAATTATTATTATTGTTGTGTGCTATTTGGATCGTGCTAGGCTTGGTTGGTCATGCACCCTGGAAGCCGATAGAGTCCACTAGCATCATCATCGTCAAGAATATCTTACATGGCGAAGGCTTGATTGCGCCTTTGGTCAGTGGGCAAACCGCACCGGAAACACCACCCTTGTATTACATAACGGCAGCAGCAAGTGCAAAACTGCTGTCACCATTCTTAGGCATGCACGACGGCGCAAGATTCGTTAATGTTATGTGGATGACTATATTGTTACTTATGGTGGGCATGTCAGGGCGTGAGCTGTGGGTGCGCGGCGTAGGGCGCCATGCAACCCTCATCATGATAGGCACTATAGGTTTAGTCAACATTGCACATAGCTTAAACGCTGAAATTGCTGGATTAGCGTGTACTGCTACCGGTTTTTATGCACTGGCACTTTCTAAACGGCGTCCTTGGCGGGCAAGCGGCTTATTAGGATTGGCAATTGGCATTGGCTTTTTATCTGATGGTGTCATGCCGCCACTGATATTAGCCAGTACCGCACTGGTTCTGCCGTTACTGTTCAGGGCTTGGCGCACGCAAAGTTTTGCCAAGGTTGTAGGTACGGCTTTTTTAATCTCTATTCCACTAATCAGTAGTTGGATAGTGCTGTTGTATTATCATTCGCCAGCCCAACTTGGCCATTGGTGGCAGCATAATCTCGCAAATTTTAAGCAGGCTAATCACTTATATTTTACCCGCATTTTAATTTGGTATGCATGGCCTGCTCTGCCCTTAGCGCTATGGGGCTTGTGGTGTTATCGCCAGCAACTATTGATTAAGCCAAAGTTTCAGCTAATTCTTGTCTTTTTCTTATGTAGTTTAGTGCTTTTAAGTCTGGGTGCTGCATCTAAAGATATCAATGCACTACCGCTATTATTACCAATTGTTGCGCTAGGCGCTGGTAGTGTTGAGTATCTAAAGCGTGGCGCAGCAGCCGCGTTAAACTGGTTCGGTATTATGTTGTTTGGGCTTATCGGCGGGCTTATCTGGCTGGGTTGGATAGCGATGCTGACCGATCATCCGGCGAAAATAAAAGAGCGTATGCAATTTTTATCGGGCGCAAACAGCATACATTTCAACTGGCTGGCATTCGCTCTCGCAATCATGATTACGGTCATCTGGGGCTTGGTTTGCCTGCGTGCCAGACAAACTAATAAATCCACTGTGACCAACTGGGCCGTTGGCATGACTTTTGGCTGGAGCTTGCTAATGACTCTCTGGCTACCGCTGATTGATTCAGCCAAAAGTTACCAGCCTGTTTTTACCAGCCTGCAAAAAGCCCTACCTAAAAAACATGCCTGCATCAATAGCTTAAACGTAGCGCAGCCACAGGCTATGCTGTTTAATTACTACACTAATATCAAACTAAAGTCATTTGAAACTACCCAAAGTCTAGATTGTAATTTCTATTTAATTCAAGATGATAGAGATAGTGGTAAATTGCAACCAGGCCAGGGATGGAAGCTTAAATGGTCAGGCAAACGGCCAGCTGATAGAAAAGAGAGTTTCAGGCTATTTCAGCGGGTAAAATAATCCATAGGCTGTATTGGGTCTACAACTAACCACCCACGCTTGTTGATGATATATAGATGGCATTGGCATTATCAAGATGCTCACTAATAGCATCACGTACTAAACCATCTAGCCCCGCGCCATTTTGATTCTGCACATGCAATAAGATTTGCTGCCGCATACTATTCGCCCAAAAACCGCTGATATGATGAGCAATATCCTTTTTTGCCTGATCTTGGTCGGGGAACGATTTGAAAAAATCACCAATTTGATTGGCCATGGTCACTAAGTGTTCTATTTGCATACGTAAACTACTCTTTTATTAACGATAAATTATAGTCAAACTACTATATTTTCTGGATGTGAGTAAACCACATAGCTATTTTCACGTGCAAAACCTACCAAGGTTAAGCCACATTGCTCCGCGACCCGAATAGCCAAACCAGTTGGCGCTGAGATTGCAACCAGCATATTAATGCCCGCACTCGCCGTTTTTTGCACCATTTCATAACTGGCACGACTGCTGGTGATGATAAAACCAGTATGGTTTTTATTACCCCTTGCAATTGCACCAACCAGTTTATCCAGTGCATTGTGCCGCCCCACGTCTTCACGCAATAGCTCTACTGCACCATCTTCCGATACCCATGCACAAGCGTGCGTAGCACCAGTTTGCTGCTGCAAGTGCTGTTGCAAAGGCATCGCTCGCAAACCGCGTTGTATCGCGCTTTTATGAAAGACTATCTGTGCCTCTAACGGCTTCGGATAGCGCATGGCTTGTTCAAGGCTTTCCGACCCACATAAGCCACAGCCGGTTCTACCCGCAAGTGTGCGGCGGCGATCTTTTAACTGAACGAAACGTTCACTGCCGATTTCGCAATGCAGCTCTATACCTTTAGCTTGCTGGCGGATTTCAATACCGTACAGTTCGCTTTTGTCATTCAAAATACCCTCAGATAAAGAAAATCCTAAAGCAAAATCCTCTAAATCTTGCGGCGTCGCCAACATCACCGCATGCGAAATACCATTATAAATCAATGCAATCGGCACTTCTTCTGCAAGCTGGTCTTGTGTCTGGTCACGCACGCCATTGCGCCATCTGATGACATCAAATGTACTCAGCGGCGCGTCCGAACCTAGTGTTTCTACACCATTAAGGGTTACATCATCCACCAACGACCACCGCCTTTATCACTCGATTTTCGCAGCCTCTAAATCCCGGCCGGCAAAAGCCAATTGCGCTTCACTAAATGTTTGGTAATGCTGTTGCCAATCAGAAAGCTGGTTTACCCGCGTTACTTGTACCGCTGTGACCTTAAACTCTGGACAATTAGTCGCCCAGTCGGAATTATCGGTAGTAATCACGTTAGCGCCAGATTCAGGATGGTGGAATGTAGTGTAAATCACGCCAGGCTGTACACGTTCAGTGACTTTCACGCGCAATACGGTTTCACCAGCGCGGCTGGCAATACCGACCCAATCGCCCTCTTTGATACCACGCTCCTCAGCATCATGCGGGTGAATTTCCACCAGATCTTCGGCATGCCATGCCACATTCTGAGTACGACGCGATTGTGCGCCAACGTTATATTGCGAGAGGATACGGCCAGTCGTCAACAGCAATGGGTATTTAGGCGTAACTTTTTCACTAGTAGGCACATACTCAGTGATAAAGAACTTACCTTTGCCACGCACGAATTCGTCGATGTGCATGGTTGGCGTGCCCTCAGGCTGCTCATCGTTACACGGCCATTGTATGCTACCAAGCTCATCTAGTTTTTTGAAACTTACACCTTTAAAGGTCGGCGTCAAACGGGCGACTTCATCCATGATTTCAGACGCATGCTTATACTGCATAGGATAACCCAGCGCATTGGATAATGCCGCAGTCACTTCCCAATCTTCCATACCGTTTTTAGGCGTCATCACACGACGCACTGGTGAAATACGGCGCTCTGCATTGGTGAACGTCCCGCTTTTCTCTAAAAATGAGGCGCCTGGGAAAAACACATGCGCAAACATCGCGGTTTCATTCAAAAACATATCCTGCACAATTACACATTCCATGGACTCCAGCGCGTGTGTCACATGCTGTGTATTAGGATCAGATTGCACAATATCTTCGCCCACGCAATATAACGCCTTGAAACTGCCATCAATAGCATTATCCAGCATGTTTGGTATGCGCAGTCCTGGATCATTGCTTAGCGGTTTGCCCCATGCAGCTTCAAATAGCAATCGCGTTGCGTCATCTGCCACGTGGCGATAACCTGGATACTCATGCGGCATAGAGCCCATATCACATGAGCCTTGCACGTTATTTTGACCACGTAATGGGTTCACACCTACGCCTTCACGACCAATATTACCTGTTGCCATCGCTAGGTTGGCAATGCCCATTACCATGGTAGAACCTTGACTGTGCTCTGTCACACCTAAACCATAATAAATCGCCGCATTGCCGCCAGTAGCGTATAACCTTGCCGCAGCACGCAATTCTTCAGCAGGCACACCAATTGTCCGACTCAATACCTCTGGTGAATTTTGCTTGAGTGCGACAAAATCACGCCAAGCCTCAAAAGAATCCCACTCACAACGCTCTTTAACAAAGTCTTCATTGACTAGCCCTTCAGTCACAATCACGTGAGCGAGTGCCGAGATTAAGGCAACGTTAGTACTTGGCTGTAATTTAAGATGGTAATCCGCTTTAACATGTGGTGATGCCACCAAATCAATCGTACGCGGGTCAGCAATAATGAGCTTTGCGCCTTCACGTATACGGCGTTTCATTTGTGATGCAAATACTGGATGGGCATCGGTAGGGTTTGCGCCGATGATCAAAATTACATCTGATTTCATGACAGAGTCAAATGTTTGCGTACCAGCAGATTCCCCTATCGTTTGTTTCAGGCCATAACCTGTAGGCGAATGGCAGACACGGGCGCATGTATCCACGTTATTGCTACCGAACACGGCACGTACTAATTTTTGCACCACATAAACTTCTTCATTGGTGCAGCGTGATGAGGTAATACCACCCACGGCATCTACACCATATTTGTTTTGAATACGTTGGATTTCGCTCGCGGCATAATTGATTGCTTCATCCCAACTCACTTGTTGCCATTCATCATGAATGCTTTTACGTATCATAGGTGTAGTGATACGGTCTTTATGGGTGGCGTAACCCCAAGCAAATCGACCTTTCACGCATGAATGTCCATGATTGGCACCACCGTTCTTATTTGGCACCATGCGAATCACTTCTTCGCCCTTCATCTCTGCATTAAACGAGCAGCCAACACCACAATAAGCGCAAGTGGTAGTCACACTATGCTCAGGTGTACCCGCCTCAATCACGGTTTTTTCCATTA
The DNA here is from genome assembly GCA_040389995.1 of Pseudomonadota bacterium. Taxonomy (GTDB): domain Bacteria; phylum Pseudomonadota; class Gammaproteobacteria; order Burkholderiales; family Methylophilaceae; genus Methylotenera. The sequence continues at coordinate 8,684 of JAZJZG010000092.1, forward strand.
AAGTCGCAGTTGGGCAAGCCTGTACACAGGCACCGCAAGAGACACATTCAGAGTCTAAGAAGTTGTTAATACCAGCAGCGACTTTCGAGTCAAAGCCACGGCCAGAAATCGTTAACGCATAAGTTCCTTGCGTTTCTTCACACGCGCGTACGCAGCGTGAGCAAACAATACATTTGCTTGGGTCAAAGGTGAAATAGGGGTTCGACTCATCCTTTTCAGCTTTGAGGTGATTTTCACCTTCGTAGCCATACCGCACTTCGCGCAAGCCCACAGCACCGGCCATGTCTTGTAATTCGCAATCACCGTTTGCTGCACAGGTCAGGCAATCCAAGGGATGGTCTGAGATATACAGTTCCATAGTCCCGCGGCGAATATCTGCCAGCTTCGAAGTCTGAGTATGTACGACTAGTCCTTCTGCCACAGGCGTAGTGCAGGATGCAGGATAACCTCGACGGCCTTCAATCTCCACCACACATAAGCGGCATGAGCCAAAAGGCTCCAAGCTGTCTGTCGCGCAGAGTTTAGGCACGTTGATGCCGGCCATGATTGAGGCACGCATGATAGATGTACCTTCCGGCACAGTGATTTCTCTATCATCAATCGTCAGCGTAACCTTCGCCTCCGATTGACTCACAGGCGTGCCGTAATCTAGTTGGTCATCATAGTTAGTCCGGCTATGCTCATGCTGATGATGCGTGTTGCTGTATTTAATGTCGTCCATGCTTATGCTCTCTTACGCCACACCTAAGCTGCGGCTTTTGCTTGCTTCGATTCAAAATCTTCAGGAAAATGGTTCATGGCACTTAATACTGGATACGGTGTCATACCGCCCAGCGCACAAAGTGAACCGTTTAACATGGTGTCGCTTAAATCGCGTACCAGTTTTATATTTTTAGCAGTGTCTTTACCAGCGATGATTTTATCCATCACTTCCGCACCACGTACAGAACCTATACGACAAGGCGTACATTTCCCGCACGACTCAATGGCGCAAAATTCAAATGCATAACGCGCCATTTTTGCCATATCTACCGTATCGTCAAACGCCACGATACCGCCGTGACCTAATACCGCCCATATTTTGCTAAATTCTTCGTAATCTAACAGCGTGTCAAACTGGCTTTCTGGCAAAAATGCCCCGAGTGGACCGCCAACTTGTACGGCACGTATCGGGCGCCCTGTGGCTGAACCGCCGCCAAAATCGTAAAGCAACTCGCGTAGCGTGATACCAAATGCTAGCTCCACTAGTCCGCCATGCTTGATATTGCCAGCCAACTGAACGGGCAAAGTACCCCGTGAGCGACCCATACCATAATCAGCGTAATATTGAGCGCCTTTATCCAAGATGATCGGCACGGTGGCAAGTGAAATCACGTTATTAACGACTGTTGGCTTGCCAAACAAACCTTCGATCGCTGGCAGTGGCGGCTTAAAGCGCACCAAGCCACGCTTGCCTTCCAGGCTTTCTAGTAATGACGTCTCTTCACCACAGACATAAGCGCCTGCTGCACGACGCACTTCTAAATGAAAAGCTTTGCCGCTGCCTAAAACACTATCACCCAAATAGCCAGATTTAACAGCAGATTCAATTGCGCTGTTCAACGCCACTAACGCGTGCGGATACTCTGAGCGCAGGTAGATGTAGCCTTGCGTCGCACCAACTGCGATGCCGGCAATGGTCATGCCTTCTATCAGCACGAACGGA
>JAZJZG010000092.1:10398-14839 GCA_040389995.1 Pseudomonadota bacterium
TCATTTTCCATGATCATACGATCTGAAAACGTGCCGGAATCGCCTTCATCGGCATTACATACGATATATTTAACGTCTGACTCGCAACCGAGCACGGTCTTCCATTTAATGCCGGTAGGGAAAGCTGCACCACCACGACCGCGCAAGCCAGAATCAGTCACCATCTGTACGATGTCTGCGCCGGATAAACGCAGCGCATTCTTAAGCCCTTTATAGCCATCGTGTGCAATATAGTCATCCAGCGAAACAGGGTCTGTTACGCCCACTCGCGCAAAGGTTAAGCGCTGCTGTTTTTTAAGCCAGTCAATCTCGTTCGTTAGACCTAAACTTAAAGCATGGGACTTACCATTTAAAAAATCCGCATCAAACAAGCTCGCTACGTCTTTAACTTTCACCGGCCCATATGCAACGCGACCCTTTTCAGTCGCAACTTCCACCATCGTCTCAAGCCAATAAAGACCATAAGAGCCATTGCGAACAATCTCTATCGCTAAGCCGCGTTTTTCCGCCTCAAGCACTATTGCAAGAGCCACTTTTTCAGCACCCATGGAAAGTGCACTCGAATCGCGTGGAATATATACTGTAGTAGTCATTACGCTGTTACCTCTGTTGCCTGTACTTCTAAAATCAGTGCATCCAAATCTGCTGCCGTCATACGGCCATGCACTTCTTCATCCATCATCACCGCTGGTGATAACGCACAATTACCTAAACAGTAAACTGGCTCTAAAGTAACGGCCTGATCGGCCGTAGTTTGGTGATAATCAATATTCAGGCACTTCTTAGCATGTGCCTCCAAAGCTTCAGCACCCATGGACTGGCAAGACTCTGCCCGGCAGATTTGCAAAATATGTCGTCCCGGCTTATGCGTGCGGAAATGATGGTAAAAAGTCACCACGCCATGCACCTCAGCAACGGATAAGCTCAGGGCTTTAGAGATTGGCGTATAAGACGACTCTGGCACATAGCCAATAGTGTCTTGAATAGCGTGAAGTAAGGGCAAAAGTGCGCCCGGCATGTTTTTATGCTGAGTAATCAAAGCATCTAGTTGAGTTTGTAAGTCTTGCAAACTAATTTCTCCGAAACAACTAACATTATGTCCGTATACATATTAGTATATTACACTGACTAATTGTTATATTAATACGACAAATCATGATTAAAAAAGTGCCTAGTGCGGCGCAAAAACAACCTCGCAAACTGATAGACCAATTTGGCCGCACCGTTGATTACATTCGCCTATCCATCACGGACAGATGCGACTTTCGTTGCGTGTATTGCATGGCAGAAGACATGACTTTTCTACCGCGCGACGAAGTGTTAAGCCTTGAAGAATGTGCCCGTCTAATAAAAGTATTCGTATCGCTAGGTGTAAGTAAGGTACGTATCACCGGTGGCGAGCCCTTAGTGCGCAAAAACGCATTATGGTTATTTGAAGAGATCGGCAATCTAAAAGGCTTAAATGAGTTAGTGCTTACTACCAATGGCAGCCAACTGGAAAGAAAAGCACAAGATTTAAAAAACGCAGGCGTTAAACGCATCAACATCAGTGTCGATAGCTTGAACGCTGCCCGCTTCAAAAAAATCACCCGCACAGGCGAGCTAGATAAAGTGTTGCGCGGCATACAAGCCGCTAAGCTTGCCAACTTTGAAAATATCAAACTCAACACCGTGCTGATGCGCGGGGTGAATGATGACGAAGTTCTGTCATTGGTCGACTTTGCAATTAAACAAGCGATTGATATTTCGTTCATTGAAGAAATGCCCCTAGGCGATGTAGACCACTCACGCGAGTCGACATTTTGCAGCAATGCAGACACGCTTAAAATACTCCAAAGTGAGTATCTACTCACAGCGAGCACCGAAACAACTGGCGGCCCGGCACGTTATTGGCGCGTAGCGAATACACAAACCAAGATAGGTTTTATTTCACCGCATTCGCATAATTTTTGCGAATCTTGTAATCGCGTACGTATCACCTGCAAGGGCGAGTTGTACCTATGTTTAGGGCAAGAAGATAAGGTAGATTTGATGCCGCTTTTAAGAGATCATCCAGACGATGACCAGCCGTTAATTGAAGCAATTTTTGGTAGCATGGCCATTAAACCTAAAGGACATGATTTTGATTTACGGCGTACAGAGCCTGCAGTAATTAGGTTTATGTCGCATACTGGCGGGTGATTAGCCTAGGTAAATCGTTTGACAACTCAACTATACTTATCGCATCAATTACTGCAAATCTGCCTTCACTAAGCCTCGCATCATGACAATAATTTCCAGCATCATTCTCGCAGGCGGTCGCGCTACCCGCATGAACGGCGTAGATAAAGGCTTGGTACAACTACAACAAAAGCCACTCATCCAATATGTGATTGAGCGTTTAGCCACACAAGTCCATGAAATCATCATCAATGCCAATCGTGAAATCATGCAGTACCAGGCATTAGGTTACCCTGTATTAATGGATGAGACTGCAGATTTCATAGGCCCGTTAGCGGGCATCAGCTTAGGTTTAAAACAAGCAAAGTATGACTATTTACTCAGCGTACCTTGCGATTCGCCATTATTACCGCTAGATTTAGCCCAACGTTTGCACGAAAATTTAGTCAAACACGGTGCCGATATTGCTGTTGCCACAAGCAGTGGCAACGCACACCCAGTGTTTTGTCTATGCAAAAAGAATGTACTGCCCAGCTTAACGCGTTATTTGCAACAAGGTGGACGCAAGGTAAGCGCCTGGCAAAAAAGCTTGAATTACATAGAAGTAAATTTTGACGACAGTGCTGAAGCATTTATCAACTTGAATACTTTTGCAGATCTAGCCGCACTGGAATTGCAGCTAAAATCCAGTCATGGATAGAATAATACCCACGCTAGGCATCTGTGCTGCTGGCAGCAATGCAGGCAAAACCACCTTAATCATCCAATTAATCCCTGAACTTGCAAAACGCAATATCAGAGCCTCAGTGATTAAACACGCGCACCACCAATTTGATATTGATCATCCTGGCAAAGACAGCTATCAGATTCGCGAAGCAGGTGCCGTGCAAACTTTAGTGGCATCTGGCAGGCGCTGGGCACTGATGACGGAAATGCATCGTATCGCCGACTTTTCAAATGAAGCTGACTTAAACGAACTGCTTAAACAAATCAACCCAGACTATGCGGATCTAATTTTAGTGGAAGGTTTTAAGTCTGCCGCCATTCCCAAAATTGAAGTGTACAGACCCAGCTTAAATCTACCATTATTAGCGACTACGGATAAAAATATCATTGCAGTCGCCTCTGATGCACAACTGAATTTAACCATACCAACATTAGACTTAAATGATATTTCTACGGTTGCTGACTTTATAATGTTAAAAGTTCTTAATAATATTAAAAGCTCTTAAACTAGACCATTGAATCCATGACTACATCTACCTCGTTATCGCAAATCATCGCCGACCCAAGCTGCATGGATGATTACGACCCAAACTCCATGCCGGTAGTAAAAGCGCGGCAATTTATCAAACAGTTTTTAGATCCAGTAACAGAAACTGAAACCTTACACATTCGTGCAAGTTTAGGACGCGTGTTAGCGGCGGATATATTGTCGCCTGCGGACGTACCGAACTATGACAATTCCGCGATGGATGGCTATGCATTTAATGCGGATGACATCAATTTAGATAAACCGACAAGTTTAAAGGTGGCAGGTAGCGCTTTTGCAGGTAAAGCCTTTGCTGGCAAATTAAGCCGTGGTGAATGCGTACGCATCATGACTGGCGGCATGATGCCGGAACGTGCAGATACCGTTATCATGCAAGAGAGAGTCAAGGTAGAAGGCAATAACATTAGCTTTACCGACTCCCCCAAACGGGCGATCAATGTACGCCGTGCGGGCGAGGATCTGCGGCAAGGTCAAACTGTATTGGCAGTCGGCCACATGATACGCGCCGCTGACTTAGGCCTGGTCGCATCGCTTGGTATAGGCGAAGTTGCGGTGTATCGCAAACTCAAGGTTGCATTCTTCTCTACAGGTGATGAGTTAGCCAGTGTTGGTGAAACATTAAAAACCGGCCAGGTGTACGATAGCAATCGCTATACATTATTTGGCATGCTAAGTCGTTTAGGCGTGGAAATTATCGACTTAGGCGCTATTCCAGATGACCTGAGTTTACTGGAAAGCACACTACTTGCAGCATCTGGCCAAGCCGATGTCGTCATTACCAGCGGCGGGGTTTCAGTGGGTGAAGCCGACTATATGAAGCTGCTGTTAGATCAATATGGTCAGATAGTGTTTTGGAAAATCGCAATGAAACCAGGCAGACCGTTAGCGTATGGAAAAATAGGTAACGCACATTACTTTGGTTTGCCCGGTAACCCGGTAGCGGTGATGGTCACGTTCTATCAATTTGTACGTGAGGCTATGCTGATATTAATGGGACAGCCCAACCCC
>JAZJZG010000092.1:14849-15200 GCA_040389995.1 Pseudomonadota bacterium
TTTACCGGTCTTTAAGGTCACATGTACGCAGAGCATTAAAAAAATGACTGGTCGCACCGAATTCCAGCGCGGAATATTATTCACTGATACTGATGGCATCTGGAAAGTAAAACCTACCGGCGCACAAGGTTCGGCGATTCTAAGCTCCATGTCGCTGGCTAATTGTTTTATCGTGCTGGATGACACTGTGGGCAATCTTGATGCTGGCGCGCTGGTAAACGTACAAGTATTGGATGGGATTATTTAAAGTTTAAAGCGCATAGACTGCACTGCAATTGGTTGAATACAGCCAATCGTAATGTTCACACTACGGCTGGTATAAGCTTGTTGTATAATTTTTGTTTAACTATC
>JAZJZG010000093.1:0-1042 GCA_040389995.1 Pseudomonadota bacterium
TAATTCAGTGCTTACTGATATTTGCCATATTGTTCTGTTTTAAAGCGGTACGCGAGTTTGCAAAAGCCAACGAATATAAGTTTCTGATTGCAGCCACGCTTACTACCCTTTTGATAGCGTTAATCGGCTCGCATATCTGGGATACCTATGGGCTGTTCCATCGCGTCGTCCATATAAAAATCTGGTTGATATTTTTAGGGATGTCGATAGCGTTCGCCAGTACATTAAAAAGAAAAGCATTAATCTCAACGATTGCAATCACCAGTTTTACTGGTGTGTGGCTGATGGGGGAAAATTATAGTTGGTTTGAACGGCAGCCATTCCTCAATCCATGGATAGAAGGGGATCCTTTTATCTGGTTTCCATTAGCGGCAATACTGCTCCTTATTTACATACCACGTATTAAATTGCCACAAAAAATGTCCAGTATTGTAAATCTGCTGGCCGAATCATCGTTGATCATTTATTTATCAAGTTTTGCTATCCAAAAGACAGTGAAAGCAATTTATCCTGAGGCGGATAAAATTGCTTTACTTGTATTAGCATTAGTAGGCGGGGTGATTTTATGGAAAGTGTGGGAAAAATTAACGCATACACTGTGGAGTTTCGGTGGAAAATCATTCACTAGAATTTATAAAAGTGATGGGGTGATATAGCTAAGTTTTTGTATGACGCTTTCTTCTTTGAAATAATCAAGTGTTTAAGTAATTGAAACTTTGTTGAAACTTGTAAATATTGGGATTTTCGGCTAATCTCGCGTGTGGGGATTGATTTCATTTCTTATAGATTCGAGACATGATGTTTTAAAGCAGTTAATCAGACTGGGCCAAGGAGATGTGCTAGATGAAAAATCCGCTAGATTCAATTTCAGGAACAATAATTGCAGGTTTAGTGCTTACGTTGGTGTTGTACTTAATTGTTAAAAACGTGTTAGTGGGAGCATAAGTCATGGAATTTTTACCCGGAATTGCGCGTTGGCTACACATTATGGCCGGTATCACCTGGATTGGCTTACTGTACTATTTTAACTTTGTGCAAGTGT
>JAZJZG010000093.1:1052-9578 GCA_040389995.1 Pseudomonadota bacterium
CACGGCACTGGGTATTACTAAGCATGTGGCACCGCGTGCGTTGCTGTGGTTTCGTTGGGCTGCAGTAGCTACATGGCTTGCGGGTGCATGGTTGTTGGGTAAAGGTTTTGTTGCTGCATTTTTATTGCGCGATGGATATGCTGGCATTGGTGTTGGCGCTTGGTTAGGCACTATCATGCTATTTAATGTTTGGCATTTGATTTGGCCAAATCAGAAAAAAATATTGGGTATGAAGCCAGCGAGCGATGCGGAAAAAGCAAAAGCGCGCCGTATTGCGTTTTTAGCTTCTCGTACTAATGTGATGCTGTCGATTCCTATGTTGTTTTTTATGGCAAATGGTTTGTCGCATCGAGCTATCGTCGGACTCTAGATTTCTGTTAATGCTTACTGACGGCGGCATTAGCCGCCGTTTTCATTTTGTTAAACGGTTGTTAAGTCTAAGAGAAAGTTGGCTAGCTTGTCATAATTAGTTGAATTTGTACCTTTACACTATTGATTAAATTTTAAATAAAGTTATCTATGTCAGATCATTTAATGAACACCTATATGCGTCAACCAGTGACCTTTACCAAGGGTAAAGGCGTTTGGCTATGGGACGAAAGCGGCGAAAAATACCTGGATGCGCTTGCTGGCGTAGCGGTGAACGGCCTCGGCCATGCCCATCCTAAATTAGTACAAGCTATCAGTGAGCAAGCCGCTAAACTGATACACGTATCGAACATTTATCATATTGCCGAGCAAAGTGCCCTGGCAGACAAACTGTGTGAAATCACTGCGATGGATAAAGTGTTTTTCTGTAATTCAGGTTGTGAGGCCAATGAGGCTGCCATTAAGTTAGCAAGGCTTTATGGACATAATAAAGGCGTAGAGAATCCTGAGATTATTGTCATGGATAAATCTTTTCATGGCCGCACCATGGCAACGCTTTCTGCCACTGGCAATCGCAAAGTGCAAGCAGGTTTTGAACCGTTGGTCAGTGGTTTTATCCGTGTGCCTTATGATGATGTTGAAGCTGTAAAACAAGTCGCTTCACGTAAAAATAACGTGGTGGCGATTTTAGTCGAGCCTGTGCAAGGTGAGGGCGGCATCAATATCCCTAAAGATGCGGGTGCTTATTTGGAAACATTGCGTCAGATCTGTGATGCGCATGATTGGTTACTGATGCTAGATGAGGTGCAAACTGGCGTTGCCCGCACAGGAACCTGGTTCGCCTTCCAGCATACGAGCATTAAGCCTGACGTTATGGCGCTTGCTAAAGGCTTGGGTTCAGGCGTGCCGATTGGTGCTTGCGTAGCAAGCGGTAAGGCAGCAAATGTATTTACTTATGGTAAACACGGCTCTACCTTTGGGGGTAATCCATTAGCCACCGCGGCTGGTTTAGCGACATTGAATATTATTGAGCAGGAAGGTTTACGTGAGAATGCTGAAAAAATCGGCAATCTGATTCGTGAAGGTTTTAACATGGAGTTCAAAGATACTCCAGGTGTTGTGACGGTACGTAATGCAGGTTTAATGATAGGTATAGAGTTAGATAGGCCATGCGGTGATCTAGTAAACTTGGCTTTAGACGCCAAGTTGCTGATCAATGTGACCGCAGATAAGGTAGTACGTTTATTACCACCGCTAGTGATGAATGAAGCCGAAGCAAATGAACTGGTGCAGCGTTTATCTGTGATTATAAAAGCGTTCTTAGCCAGCTAATTTTCACTAATTGACTGGTTAATTTTGCTAACATGGTAAGTCAAGATAATATACAAGTACTGAGTAATTAAGTTAAGCAACAAAACCCACTGCGATAAATACTAATCGATAACATTATGGCAATAAAACATTTTCTACAATTCAATGACTTAAGTCGTAACGAGCTTGAGTATGTTTTCGAGCGTGCAAGCTGGATTAAAGGCCAGTTTAAGGCTTATCAGCAATATTGGCCGTTGCAAGACCGTACGCTGGTGATGATTTTTGAAAAAGCCAGCACACGTACACGATTGTCGTTTGAAGCGGGTATGCAGCAACTGGGTGGTTCAGCGATTTATCTCAATACGCGTGATTCACAATTGGGTCGCGGCGAACCAGTGGAAGATGCCGCGCAAGTCATTTCGCGTATGAGTGATATTGTGATGATTCGTACCTTTGAGCAAGAAATTATTGAACGTTTCTCAGCCAACTCTCGTGTGCCTGTCATCAATGGTTTGACTAACGAGTATCATCCTTGCCAGATTTTGGCAGATATTTTTACTTTTATCGAACATCGCGGTTCAATCCAAGGCAAAACTGTGGCTTGGATCGGTGATAGCAATAATGTTTGTAACACTTGGCTGCAAGCTGCCGAAGTCCTGGATTTTAATGTGCACGTTTCAACGCCGCCAGGTTATGAAGTGGAACCGGAGCGCGCTAATCTATACGGTAATGACCATTACGAAGAGTTTGCTGATCCGATGCAAGCAGTACAAGATGCTGATTTGGTGACGACCGATGTTTGGACCAGCATGGGTTTTGAGGCCGAGAATGAAGAGCGCATGCGCGACTTTGCCGATTGGCAAGTGGATAGCGACATGATGCGTATTGCCGGTAAAGATGCGCTATTCATGCATTGTTTACCAGCGCACCGTGGTGAAGAAGTCGCGGCAGATGTGATTGATGGTAGGCAATCTGTGGTGTGGGATGAAGCGGAGAATCGTCTGCATGTGCAAAAAGCGCTGATGGAGTACCTGTTATTAGGCCAACTCAAGTAAATCTAGAAAGTATCTAACCTTGGCTTCTAAAACAATTGGTTACCATATCCTACCGGTAGCGGCCACTATGGTGGGCGTCTGCATGACGGTAATTTCATTAGTGCAGCTAGTGCCAAAAAATGCCATATCGTCATGGGCAGATGAGACTTTAGCTATAGATTCGCTTGTTTTTTTAGTGAGTGCGTGGTTATCTTATTGGACTTTACGGCATGAGAAAAATGCTGAGCGATATGAGAATCTCGCAGATTGGTTGTTTTTAAGTGGTTTAAGCGTGATGGGTTTTGTTAGCGTGTTAATCGCTTTTGATTTATTTTTAAACTAGCAGTATTTAGTAGAGTTAGTTAATTTAAGAAAATTAGGAAGAATTAAGTAATGAGTAATGTTAAAAAACACGGCCTTAAAGATGTTAAGAAAGTAGTATTAGCCTATTCTGGCGGCCTAGATACATCCGTTATCTTGAAATGGCTGCAAGATGAATATCAATGCGAAGTAGTGACTTTTACCGCCGATTTAGGTCAGGGTGAAGAGCTAGAGCCAGCACGCGCAAAAGCTAAAGCCGCTGGCGTCAAAGAGATTTATATTGATGATGTGCGTGAAGAGTTCGTACGTGATTTTGTGTTCCCTATGTTCCGTGCAAATACGGTTTACGAAGGTGAATATTTACTCGGTACTTCAATCGCACGGCCATTGATTGCAAAACGTTTAATCGAGATTGCTGCTGAAACCAATGCCGATGCGATCTCGCATGGCGCTACCGGTAAAGGTAATGACCAGGTACGTTTTGAATTAGGCGCATACGCCCTGAATCCAAATATTCAAATCATTGCGCCGTGGCGTGAGTGGGATCTGTTGAGTCGTGAAAAACTTATGGCTTATGCTGAAGCACATGGTATTCCTGTGGATATGAAGCATAAACAAGGCGGCAGCCCATACAGCATGGATGCCAACTTGTTGCATATTTCATATGAAGGCCGTCATCTGGAGAACCCGGCCGCAGAGGCTGAAGAGTCCATGTGGCGTTGGTCTGTAAGCCCGGAGAAAGCGCCGGATGCTGCTGAGTATCTAGATATCGAATATGTGAACGGTGACCCAGTCAGTTTGAATGGTGAAGCCATGAAGCCGCATGAATTATTGGCACATCTTAACAAAATCGGCGGCAAGCACGGCATCGGTCGTCTAGATCTAGTTGAGAACCGTTATGTAGGGATGAAGTCACGTGGCTGTTACGAAACGCCGGGCGGCACAATCATGCTTAAAGCGCATCGTGCGATTGAATCTATCACGCTAGACCGCGAAGTAGCGCATTTGAAAGATGATCTCATGCCACGTTACGCCAGCATGATTTACAACGGTTACTGGTGGAGCCCAGAGCGTATTGCACTGCAAACGTTGATTAATCACACGCAGACTTCAGTGAATGGTTGGGTGCGTGTCAAGCTCTACAAAGGCAATGTGATTGTGACAGGCCGTGACAGTAAAACCGATTCACTGTTCGATTCAACCATCGCAACTTTTGAAGATGACGCAGGGGCTTACGATCATAAAGATGCAGGTGGTTTTATTAAGTTGAATGCTTTGAGAATGCGCATTGCGGCGAACTTAAAGAACAAGAAGTAAAATCAGTATTACTTTAGCTAAGTAAAAAATGCACCTAGATAGGTGCATTTTTTTTGAAGCTGCTGTTGCTGAAATTAGTAATATATCAGGCTTGCCAATTAAAAAATGCCAATGCCTCTTTACCGAAAAACCATAAAGCAATAAAGAAGGCTGTGAAATAAATTACGGTAACAATTAACCAGAAAAAAGCGATGAAGAACATCAAGCCGTCTTCTTCCAGCTCACCTATGCAATAAAAAAGAATGGCCAAGCTTGGCAACAGGTTATTCAGTGGCAGTACACCAAATGGAATTGCCATTAAACCGCCGGCCGCAAGCAATATAAAGCCGCCGATTTTGCCATTGACTAATGTTGGGTAACGCGGTTTGGTGAACTTCCTACAGAAACCAAGAGCTTTAAGGTAGGCGTTGCTTAAAATACGCCAAGTGTTTTCCGAAAAGGCTATGGCACGAACGCTTGCTGGCAGTACGGGCGACTCATGACCACGCGCTAATTGCCAACCTAGCGTTGCAAAAGCAATACCGCCGATAACGGTGATTGGCCCTAGCGGTAAGGGTTGTAAAAAAGGCAGTACTAAAATAATGGCAATGAAGGCGTAACCTGCTTCGTCTAATGAATCTAGCGCCTCACCAAGTGTTAAAGGTTTTTCTTTGGATTGCTCAGAAAACTGGCTTAGCGTTTTAACCAAGGTGTCGTAATCGCACAGGTAGTAACTGGCCTTTATTCATGCTAAACCTTCTGATTTTTATGGGTTACTTTGCCGAGGTTTTACGCTTCTGCTTAATGCCAGTTTGCTTACTACCGATATGAGCTTCGCCACGCTTTTTAGCCAATGCTACTTGTTTTTGCCGCTCAATCAAACTGGCGCGCTTTTCTTCTGATACTTTGTCATAGCAGTATGGACAGGAGATGCCGGGTGCATATTGTGTGCTTTGCATCTCTTGCGGTGACAGCGGATGGCGACAGGCATAGCATTGGTCATATTCGCCTACTTCCAGATTGTGTTTGACTGCCACACGTTGGTCGAATACAAAGCACTCGCCTTGCCATAAGCTTTTTTCTTCCGGCACGGTTTCAAGGTATTTCAGAATACCACCTTGCAAGTGGTAGACCTCTTCAAAACCTTGATCCATCATGTAAGACGAGGCTTTTTCACAGCGAATACCGCCAGTGCAGAACATGGCGACTTTTTTATGTTTGGTCTTATCCAGGTTATTTGCAATGTATTCTGGAAACTCGCGGAATGTCGTGGTTTTTGGGTCTAGTGCGCCTTTAAAGGTACCGATATCGACTTCATAATCATTGCGCGTATCAATCAGAATAACGTCTGGGTCAGAAATTAATGTATTCCAGTCCTCTGGTTTCACATACGTGCCAACTTTTTTAGTCGGGCTTACGCCAGATACGCCTAGTGTAACAATCTCTTTTTTAAGGCGAACTTTCATGCGGTAGAACGGGTGTTCATCGGCAAAAGATTCTTTGTGCTCTAAATCAGCAAAACGATTTTGAAATTGCGGGTCGGTGCGCAGGAAGTTTAATATATGCTGTATATCTTCAGTCAAGCCAGCAATGGTGCCGTTAATACCTTCTTCAGCCAGCAGGATTGTGCCCTTGATATTGTTGCGCTCACATGCCGCTTGAATAGGTGCTTGCAAGGCGTGGTAATCCGGCAGGCTGACGAATTTATACAGCGCAGCGGTTAAGTACTTTTGTTTCAAATCAGAATGTGTAGGAGCTTTAGACATAGCATTAAATAGTATTGCAAAATGCTATTTTACCACTTGCAGCACTCAAGGTGAAATCAGCAGAACCTCACCATTACCGTTGCAGCCAGTATCGCCAACAAAGCGTTGTACGCGCTGTGTTTTGATACGACTGAATTTCGTATCGTACTGTGTAAAAGACTTAAACATTAAACTTAAGAATGGCAAAGTGTGCATGCCGCAGTCTTGAATGGTTGCGTGTAATTGCGGTGCTTTTGCCAATAACAGAGTGCCGCGTTGCATGTTGAATGCTATATATTTCCCTGTACTGCCTAGCACGCCGATAGTGCCTGCAATCATGCGGCTGCCACAGTACTCGCCGACATTGCCTTCTATCAAAATCAAGCCTCGTCGCATCTGGTCACCCACACGGTCTGCGGCGTTACCTTTGACAATAACCGTACCCCCGCGCATCCCTTTGCGTAAACCAGCAGAAGCTCCGCCTAGAAAGTCGCCGGTATTTCCGTCAATCTGCAATAGGCCGCCAGCCATATTGCATGCGGCAAATGCTTCGCTATTACCATGACAGTGGATTTTGCCTTGCTTGAAGCCAAAGCCTAAATAAGCACCTGCATCGCCTTCAATGGTGATGCTGCCAGAGGCCATATTTGCACCGATATAATCCAGTTTGTTGGTGCTATTTTTGAAGTGGATATTTTGTGCATCGCTACCAGTAATCTCGAAAACCTCATCTGTACGCAGCTGTGTTTTACCGTATTGGAGCGTTATGCTAGCGATTTCAGCGCTAGATTTCTCTGCCAAATTGCTTGGCGTAAGAGCGGCGCAACTCAATGTATGCTGTAGCATTTTTTTGAGAGTGAAAGTTAGCGCGTTCATGCTGTATGCCCCATGATTTCATGCAATTTGAAATGATGAGGGCCGAGTTTGCCACCGTAATTACCGGCCGAGATGCGTTTTACGCCGCTAGCCTCACCTAAATCACAAATAGCTTGTATGCCGACGCGCATGGAGTTTGCGATATCTTCAAAAGTCAGGCCGTCAATCACGATTTCCATCACGCTTTCAATTTCCGGTGAAAGCTCGGTATTGGTTACACCTTTCAATGTTGGGCAGAACGCATCATTGGATGAAGCGAACATCTTTGGATACTTACTACCGACTTTAGAACCAGAGCGTACTACGCCGCCGGGGAAGGGCATAATGACGTTTCGTACTTGTTTCATGGCTACGATAGCGGTTTCCGCAGCGTGTAGCGCAGCAGGTTGTGAAGTGGCTAAAATCAGGAAGTTACCACCGCCGATGGCGCGCACCATGCCTGTGGTTTCTTCGGTTAGGAATTCGCCATCCATCACTGGAATGCGCCAATAGCGTCTGGATATACCATTGACATCACGAATAAGTTTAGACGTTTGGAAGCCATCACCAAAGAAGCGTAGATGCTTGCCTAAACTGATAGGCTCATCGCTATCGATGCCGGCAAAGGCAGCGGCAGTAGGGCAAGTCAGTATACATTGTCCCATGCGGGTTTCCAGTTGCTGCATCAATACTTTGCTGCCCATGGCAAACATCAAAATGCTGACGCCAGGTCTGCCATCCGGTGTTTCTTCGGCTACAAGTTCGCGCTCTATGCCAGCTTCAACACCACAGCCAATGACGGATGTGGCAAAGCCGGTCATGGCGTTGGCGGCGTGATAAGCCCATTTTAGATTGAGTGCGGTAATAATGACCCGTGTGCCGCGCATATTGAATGCTTCGGCAAAGGTTTCGTCAATTTGTATGCTGTTGATAATCATAGTGAGTGTGTAATGACGCCGCCACGGCCATCTTCGGCTATTTCATCATTGGATATCTTGAAATTATCTAGTTGAATCGTATGATATTTATCAAAATATTGTTTTAGGTCTTGTTCTACGCCAATATCAAATACAGGTTTTGCGGTATGCGTTTTCCCCCAAGTGACCTTGACCACTTTGCCGTCCTTGACGACCAGTTCGCCATCTTTGAATACATAGTCAGGTTTAGCAAACATGGCTTCACGGTCGGGCTGGTCGGTATAAATAGTAATGTCCGCAGCAGCACCCACGCCTAAGTGGCCACGGTCGTTTAGGCCTATCAGTTTAGCTGCACCTGCGCGGGTCATCACAGCAATTTCATATAGACTGTATTCACGATTCAAACTGGTGAGATTGCTCATAGACTGGGCATCCAGGTTAAGTTTGGCAAACGCTTCATTTCTAAAGCTTTTATCCATCAGCAGGCGAATCAGGTGCGGATAGCTGGTAAAGGGCGCGCCATTGGGGTGGTCGGTGGTTAAAAAGATGCGCCACGGGTCCTCAACTGAGAGGAATATCTCTAAGCCTATCGCCCATTGCAAAGCGTTTACATAATTTTGGTCACGATATTTGAATGGCACTACGCCACAGCCAGCGTCGCATTCGATGTCCATAATG
>JAZJZG010000094.1:0-8363 GCA_040389995.1 Pseudomonadota bacterium
AAAAGCTGGGCAGACGAGCGCATCGTAGAGCCACAACTACCCATTTATGCTGCACTGGCTTTAAAAGACGAGCAGGTAGTCGCTGTATGTTTTGCCAAGATACGCACCGATGAGACCAAGTTTATCGGTTTGTCTGCAGCGCCTGGTGTGTTGCCGGCTGTGGCGGCTTTAGCTGAAGTCACAAAAAGTTCAGCGTTTAAGCGTTTTGAAGATTGGGATGCTTTATTGCAGCACTGGCATGCCAGCCTGACTAATATAGCGCTAGAAATCAAGTCCGGCGTGGCGAGTGTAACGTTTAACAAAGAAAGTGATTTGGCCTATTGCGATGTAAAGCCCTTGCTGCGCTTGCCCGAACGTTTGTTACAGTTTGAGAAAATGCAGGCTGCGGCAAAAGGCGGTGGCAGCTAATGACGGTGGATTTTAACAAGCAGGATGCTAAAGCGTTGGATTTAAACACTATCGATAGCATAAACCGTGAACGCGCGCTGGAGCATGCTTCGTTTATTGTAGAGGCACCGGCTGGCGCGGGTAAAACTGAATTGCTGACGCAGCGTTATCTAAAACTGTTAGCCAGCGTCAATGAGCCGGAAGAGATTATCGCGCTCACCTTCACCAATAAAGCGGCTGCTGAAATGCGTAACCGTATTTTATTGAGCTTAGAGCATGCGCAAAATCAAACCCCAGAAACTGCTGCACATAAGCTAAAAACCCGAGCCTTAGCCAACGCCGCGCTTGACCAGTCAAATGCCAAGCAGTGGGATATTCTCAGTCAGCCTAGCCGCTTGCGTATTTTAACGATTGATGCACTTTGTAGCAGTTTAACGCGCCAAATGCCGTTATTAAGTAAATTTGGCGGGCAACCAGCAGTGAGTGATGACGCAGAAACTCACTATAACGATGCCGCTCGCCGTGCTATTGCCCAGATTGCGTATGAGTCGGATAGTGATGATACGGTGACTACCGCTTTGCGCTACATGGATAACAATAGCGAAAAATTAACCGACTTATTAGCCAAAATGCTGGCGAGGCGTGACCAATGGCTGCCCATGGCCGGGCAATTGCATGGTCTGGATGCTGATGAAATATCATATAACACGGAAGTGGCGTTGGCGCACCTGATTGCAGAGGGCTTGCAGGCAGCACTGAACATATTGCCGGAGAGTGTGCAATATGCGTTGATGCCGCTGGCCCGTTATGCTGCCGGCAACTTAAGTGCAGAGGCTGATATTGCGCCGCTACTGGATTGGGAGTTAACCCTTGAGGCAGATGCTAATGACTTGATGTTATGGCAAGCATTAGCCAGGTTTTTATTGACCCAAGATAAAACCTATCGCAAAAGTATTAATAAAAATAATGGCTTCCCAGCCACGGATGAAGGTAAAGGCAAGAAAGAGGACTATTTTGCGATTGTAAATGCGCTGGGCAATAGTGAAACGCTTGCCAGTGTGCTTGCCCTGCCAGCCATCGCTACGCTAGCTGATAATCAGCAAGTTATTCACGCACTCACCAGATTACTTATATTGGCTACCACGCATTTATGGGCAGTATTTCAGGCGGCAGGTGAGGTAGATTTTGTCGCAATTGCCCAAAGCGCACAACTGGCGCTGGAAAACGAGCACGGCGTCACCGATTTAGCGCTTAAGTTAGATTATAAGATCTCACACTTGCTGATAGATGAGTTTCAAGATACCAGCCCGGTGCAAATGCGCCTGATAGAGCAGCTCATCGATGGCTGGCAGCCTAGTGATGGCCGTACACTCTTTTGTGTGGGTGATCCTATGCAGTCCATTTATCGGTTTCGCAAAGCCGATGTGAGCTTATTTCTACAGGCGAGTAAATCCGGTATTGGGCATTTGCCGCTTACACGCTTGCAACTGAGCCGTAATAACCGCTCGCATCCGGCAGTGGTTGACTGGATCAACACTGCATTCCAGCAGGCGTTTCCTGGCCAGGATAATATTAACCAAGGTGCAATCAGCTATAGAAAATTCAGTGCTACGCGCCAAACCGTAGCGCATGAGGGCGTAGTGTTGCACCCGCTGATTCTAGAGGCTGCCGTTAGTAATGGTGATGCAGGGAATGCTGATACAGGAAATGCTGGTACCGAAGATGATCTGGAAACCTTTAATATCAAGCAGGTTGAAGCCGCTTATGTCGCCGATTTGATTATGAATCTGCGGGAAGCAAACCCCAATAAAATAGCGGTGTTAGTGCGTAATCGTAGCCATTTAACCGCGCTAGTCTCCGAGATTAGGCGTAATCATCCGCAATTGAAGTTTCAAGCGGTGGAAATCGAACATCTCAATGATCGCCAGACTGTGCAAGATGCACTGTCATTAGTCTGTGCGATGCATCATCGTGCAGATAGAACGCATTGGCTGAATATTTTGCGCGCCCCTTGGTGTGGCCTGACGTTACAGGATTTACACGCGCTGGCCGCAGATAATCATCAAGCCACTATTTGGCAATTGATGCATGATGAAGTGCGCCTGCAAAACCTCAGCGAAGATGGGAATGTGCGTTTAAGCCATGTCAAGACTATCCTTACCGCCGCTTTTGCAGCGCAGGGGCGCGTGCCGACTCGGCGTTGGCTAGAAAGCACCTGGTTGCAGCTCGGCGGTGGCAAATGTTTGATAGACGCTGGTGATAATCGCGATGTGCAGGTGTTTTTTGATTTGGTGGAAAAAGTCAGCCGTAGTGGTCATGTGGACATTGCAAAACTTGAACTTGGCATGCAAAAGCTGTACGCCAAACCGGATATCGAAGCGGATGATAGCTTGCAGTTTTTAACCATCCATAAATCTAAAGGGCTGGAGTTTGATACTGTGATATTACCCGCACTCAACCGACCGCCGCGTCATGCGGATAACGAGTTAGTGTTATGGCAAGAAGTGGTGGTGGATAATCATCTGCGTTTAATCGCAGCGCCATTTACGCCTAAAGTAGCAAAGTCATCGGCTAAAAAAAATGATGCGCCGAACGTTTATGAATATCTTAAAACTTTAGAAAAAGAGCGTGCCGATAATGAGCTGGTGCGCTTGTTATACGTGGCAGCAACACGTACGCAGCGGCAATTGCATTTAGTCGCCAGTATGCAAAGCAATAAGAATGGTGAAATAAAACCGGTGGCAAACTCGCTGCTGAAGGTGTTGTGGCCGGCCGTGGAAGCTGAATTTAGCAACGCAGAGTTGTTAGAACTCAATGACTCCGCTTTGCAGACGCTAGATATCACACAATTCAAGCCACAATTGCAACGCTTGCACACTGCTGAATTGAATAATAGTGTTTTAGATGAGATTGTTCAAAATGCCGTTAAAACATCCAGTAATCTGGCTAATCGGATTGTTCCGTTTAATGGCAATGAAGATACGTCAATCACTAGCCTTGAACAGCAACAGGGGAAACCGGATGTACCAGACTTGCACAGGCATTGCGGCACATTAGCCCATATTTATATGCAGCTATTTGCCATGACGAACTTGCATACCTGGCATGCGGAACGTTTACGGCAATGCCAGCCTGCGATGCAAAAATGGCTGCTACAACAAGGCCATACCATTAAAAATGCGCAGCAAGGTGCAGTACAAGTGCTGGCCGCTTTGCAAACCACACTCAATAGCGAAGCAGGGCAGTGGGTATTAAAAAATCATGAAAATGCCGCTAGCGAACTGAGTTTAATGCAAGCAGGAGAGGCTGGTGTTACCAATCACATTGTCGATCGCACATTTATCGAGAATGGCAGGCGCTGGATCGTCGATTATAAACTAACGCATTTTGCTGACAGTCTGGATTCTCAAACGGATGTGGAATTGGCTGCAGAGCAGCATCGTCCGCAGCTAGAACGATATGCTGGTTTATTTACAGATGAAAAGCTGCCGATTAAGACCGCGGTGCTATTTTTAAATCTAGGCCGGTTAGTCGAGTTGTAATTGCATGATGTTTAAACAACACCTGAGATTTAAACAACAATAGTCTATTGTTGTTTAAAGTGACGCCTGATGTACCATGCTACAAACACTAGGCCTGCGGCAATGATGACATAGTGAAACTCATGAAAATATATTTCCAGGCTTTCCCAGCGTTCGCCAAGTTTCATTCCGGCATAGGCTAGCAACCAGCACCAGATAAGTGAGCCGATGAAAGTATAAATAATAAATTTAGACATATTCATGCGTGCAACCCCGGCTGGGAAAGCAATAAAGGTACGCACTGCAGGTAGCAAGCGAGCGATAAAAATAATAATCTCACCATATTTAATAAACAGCTTGTCTGCTGTATCCAGGTCATTTTTTGATAGCAAGATGTATTTGCCATATTTCTCAGCCAGTGGTCTGCCGCCGTACATGCCTACGTAATAAGCGGGAATCGAGCCTATGACACAGCCAATCGCACCGGCGAGCGCTACTAGCGATAATGTCAGCTCGCCTTTAAACACCAGAAATCCAGCAAATGGCATAATGATCTCAGAGGGTAGGGGGACGCAGGCCGACTCGATTGCCATCAGTAACACGATGCCGCCATAACCCATGGTGGAGATGACACTGATAATCCAGGTGGCTATCATTACTATGATTTTTTCTAGCATTGTTATGAATTCAAATAGTGGATATCAAAGCGTGGAGTGTATAGCATGTACTCACAGATATGAGCAATTTAAGTAAATTCTTTCAGTAAGTTCTTAACAAAATCAGCGCGTAGGACTATATCTTCATGTTGTACCGTTACCCTTAACTTATCTGGCCCATTCATGCGGCAGCGACGGTCGCGTTGTAATAAAGCGATTAGCTTGGTCGGGTCAATATCCGCTTTAGGGTTAAATTGCAGTTGGATGGCATCTGCGCTGGCATCAATTTTAACGATGCCTATCGATTTGGCGGCTACACGTAGCCTGTGGCAGGCAATCAAGGCCTCACCTTGCTCTGGTAACAATCCAAAACGGTCTATCAATTCTTCTTGCAAGCCATCTAGCTCATCATCATCGTTACAGTTGGCTAAGCGTTTATAAATGACTAAGCGCTCGTGTACATCGGGGCAGTATGTTGTGGTGAGCAGAGCTGGTGTATGCAGATTGATTTCTGTCGTAACACCTAATGGCGCGTTCAAGTCAGGCTCTTTACCCGCTTTGAGTTGTTTCACGGCGTGGTTGAGCATGTCTGAATACAGGTGAAAGCCAATTTCCTGCATTTCACCGCTTTGACTATCACCTAACAGTTCACCTGCACCACGGATTTCCAAGTCGTGCATGGCAAGATGGAAGCCGGCGCCTAGATCTTCCATCAGCTGAATCGCATCCAAGCGTTTTTGCGCTTGTACGGTAATTTTACGGTCTGGATCAGTGAGTAGATAAGCGTAAGCCTGATGGTGTGAGCGACCTACGCGACCACGCAATTGATGCATCTGTGCTAGTCCAAACATATCGGCTTTGTTCATGATGATGGTATTGGCCGTTGGTACGTCGATGCCAGTTTCAATAATCGTCGTGCACAGCAGAAGGTTGTAGCGCTGATTGTAAAAGTCGCGCATTACATGTTCCAGCTCACGTTCACGTAGCTGACCATGGGCGACGGCAATACGTGCGTCTGGCAAAATGCGTTCCAGTTTCTCGCGCATGGAATGGATAGTATCCACTTCATTATGCAGAAAATATACCTGACCGCCGCGCTTGAATTCACGCATCGCCGCTTCGCGGATAATGCCTTCAGAATAATCGGTATGGAAGGTCTTAATACTCAAGCGTTTTTGCGGTGGTGTGGTGATGATAGAGAATTCGCGTAAGCCTTCCATCGCCATGCTAAGCGTGCGTGGTATGGGTGTTGCAGTTAGTGTCAGTACATCGACTTCTGCGCGTAAGGCTTTAAGTTGTTCTTTCTGGCGTACACCAAAACGGTGTTCTTCATCTAGCACGACTAAGCCTAAGTTTTTGAATTTAACATCTTTTTGAATCAAACGGTGCGTGCCAATGATGATGTCGATTTTCCCCGCTTCCAGACCGGCTAATGCTTCTTTTTGTTCTTTGGCAGTTCTAAAGCGTGAAATCTCGGCAATTTTAATCGGCCATTCGGCAAAGCGGTCACTGAAGTTATTAAAGTGCTGTTCCGCTAATAAGGTGGTAGGTACCAATACCGCGACTTGTCTGCCACCCATTACCGCTACGAAGGCGGCGCGTAGCGCAACTTCGGTTTTACCAAAACCAACGTCACCACACACCAGCCTGTCCATTGGACGACCGGATTGCATGTCTTTAATGACATTTTCAATGGCTTCTAACTGATCCGGCGTTTCTTCAAATGGGAAGCCTTCAGAAAAAGTCTCGTAATCTTTCAGGCTGAGTGTAAAGGCGTGACCACGGCGTGATGCACGTTGGGCATATAGATTCAATAATTCAGCGGCGGTGTCGCGAATCTGCTTGAGCGCTTTTTTCTTGGCCTTTTCCCAATTACCGCTACCTAAACGATGTAACGGCGCGGATTCTGGCGGCCCGCCTGAGTAACGTGAGATTAAGAATAATTGTGAAACAGGCACGTATAGTTTGTCATCACCTGCGTATTCCAGCAGTAGCAGTTCGGTTTCACCTTCGCCGAAGTCTAAATTGATTAAGCCTTTGTAACGTCCAACGCCGTGCTGCTCATGCACTACCGGGTCGTCCATGCGCAACTCGGATAAATCTTTGAGCATGCCTTCAGTACTGCGCGCCTTCTCTTTTTCACGGCGACGTTGCTGGCGTACGGTGGCAGCGTAAAGCTCGGCCTCGGTAATGACAGCGATGGATTGAGCTTGATAATCATGGCCGTAAAGGCCATCGCCGTGGTTGTAAGCAGATGAATCTGCAACAACCACGCGAAAGCCATGATGCAGTGGTGAAACACCTAGCATTACTTTTTCTTTTGAATTACCGAACTCTGCCCAAGTTTCTATCATTGCTGGCTGTAAACCATGCTCAGCGAATAATTGTGAGATGGTCTCGCGACGACCTAAACTCTCGGCAGTGATTAAGATACGCCCGGAGAAATCACTAATATAGCTTTGTAGCTTGTGTAGCGGATGCTCAGCGCGACGCTCTATATCCAGGGCAGGTAAGCCAGTTGATGCACTACCGATTTTTAGCGAAAGTCGGGTAAATTGATGTGTAGCACTGAAAAAGTCTTCTGTTTTAATCAGTAGTTTTTCCGGTAACAACAAAGGGCGTTCTGCATCGTGCGCTAATAATCTATAGCGCGATTGAGCCTCGAGCCAAAAGTTTTGTGCGCTGTGATCTAAGTCGCCGTGCAGGCATAGCAAGCAATCTGCCGGTAAGTAATCAAGCAGTGTAGCCGTTTGTGCAAAAAATAACGGTAAATACCATTCAATACCACCAGAAGCTATACCTTTACTGACATCTTTGTAGATTTTAGCGCGTTGCGGGTCGCCTTCAAACGTCTCTCTAAACTGGCTGCGGAATAGTGCAATGCCAGCCTCATCCAGCGGAAATTCACGTGCCGGTAACAGTCTGATTTCCGGTACTGGATACAGGCTGCGTTGTGTATCTACATCAAAGGTGCGGATAGTTTCGATTTCGTTATCAAACAAATCCAGGCGGTAGGGTAACGCAGAACCCATGGGAAAGAGATCTACCAAGCCGCCACGTGATGGTAACCTGCTTCAGCACACTGTAAACGCAACGCTTCAGTATCTAGCGTTTGGCCTTTTTTAAGCATGAAGGTATTGGCGCTTAAATAAGCTTTTGGACTTAAGCGGATGAGTGCTGTGGACAGCGGCACTATAATCACATCGCAGGTATTTTGCGCAATTTGATACAGTGTGGTTAGTCGCTCTGAAATCAAATCTGGATGTGGCGAGAACTGGTCATAAGGCAGCGTTTCCCAGTCAGGCAACAAATGTACGCTTAGATTCGGGGCAAAATAAGGGATTTCTTCAAGTAGTCGTTGTGCATCAAACGCGTTAGCCGTGATGATCACCAGCGGCTGCTTATTACTTTTAAGTTGAGTCCCCAATGTAGCGAGCGCTAGTCCATCTTCGCCATTCGTCTTGAGTTCGATGCGAGCGGCTTGACCAGCTTTTGGAATGGGCAGTAAAGTCTGCGTCATGAGTGTGATTTTATTGCTGTGTGAAAGGGCAGATTATAACGGTTGCGGGTGGCAACCGTTATATTTTCTAACAAATGTAATTAAGCGGTACCGCCTACAGTGAGGGCGTCGATTTTAAGCGTAGGCTGACCCACGCCAACAGGTACGCTTTGACCTTCTTTACCGCAAGTGCCAACGCCAGAGTCCAGCGACATGTCGTTACCTATCATCGACACACGTTTTAATACTTCTGGGCCATTACCAATCAAAGTCGCACCTTTGACCGGATAGGTGATTTTG
>JAZJZG010000094.1:8373-8725 GCA_040389995.1 Pseudomonadota bacterium
ATCGAGCGTCATGTCGTTGCCGATGGCGGTGATGCGGCCCATGATCTCCGGACCAGAACCGATGAGGGTTGCGCCCTTGATGGGGTAGGTGATCTTTCCATCTTCAATCATGTAGGCTTCCGCCGCACTGAATACAAACTTGCCACTGGTAATATCTACCTGACCACCGCCAAAGTTAGCCGCGTACAAGCCTTTCTTGACCGATTTGATAATCTCTTCGGGCGGCATATTGCCATTTAGCATATAAGTGTTGGTCATGCGCGGCATCGGGATATGTGCGTAGCTTTCACGGCGTGCATTCCCCGTGACCGGCATGTTCATCAAACGTGCATTCAGCGTATCCTGAATATAG
>JAZJZG010000095.1:0-10466 GCA_040389995.1 Pseudomonadota bacterium
TTTCTCGCCAAATTTTTAGGGTAGTGGCGTAGTGTGGCCCGATGTCTGCTAAATCAAACAGGCGTAAATCGCTCACTTTGCTGACACTGCTCAGCATGGCAGTGTTGGATGGGATGCAGGAACCTGGGAAAATGTAGCGCTGGATAAAGTCAACGGATGCTTTCGCGCTTTCGTAGCGTTGGTCAGCGATGGTGATGGCTTGAATCAGTGCTAGTCCATTTGGTTTTAACAGTGAACCTACTTTGGCAAAATAAGTATTGTAGAATTCATGCCCCACGGCTTCTATCATTTCAATAGAGACTAATTTATCGAATTTACCTGCTAAATCACGGTAATCTTCAAGCAGTAAGGTAATCTTATCCTCTAAGCCTGCAGCTTTAACACGTGATTTTGCCAGCGCGTATTGTTGTGTTGAGATAGTGGTAGTGGTGATATTGCAGCCGTAATGTGTGGCCGCGTAAATAGCAAAGCCACCCCAGCCTGTGCCAATCTCTACTACGTGATCAGTGGGTTTTAGGTCCAATTTATCGCAGATGGTTTTGAGCTTGAGCTCAGAAGCTGACTGTAACGTCGGCGTATTAGCATTAAATATTGCACTGGAATACATCATGGTTGGGTCTAAAAACATGGCAAACATGTCATTGCCCAAATCATAATGTGCTGCAATGTTTTTTCGGCTGCCCTCAGTGGTATTGCTATTGAGCCAGTGCAGTATTTTCATGAGTGGCTTTGTGAGCCACTGGTAACCACCTTCCAACGTATCCATGACAGATTGATTGAGGCACATGAGTCTAATAACGTCAGTCAGGTTGTCTGCACTCCAATAGCCCAGCATATAAGCTTCACCTGCACCTATGCTGCCACCAAAGGCAATCTCACCGTAAAAGCGTGGGTCATGTACTGTGATTGTAGTTTTAATGCCTATACTACTATCCCCAAAATGATGCGTTGCGGTGCCATCTTTTAAGGATAGGTGTCCAGTTTGCAGGTCTTTCAGGCGTTTGAGTATCTGTACCTTAGCAAAATCAGCGACCCATTTTGAGCGGCTTTTTTGTTTTAGACTAGTTGTCAGTGTTTCTTGCGGGCGTGTGGTTATTGTCGTCATACAGTGATATACGATAATTTTTTGTAATTGGATTCATATTTTTTAACCTGTAGTTAAGGGATCGTAGCTTAGGGCGTATTTTTAGCATGAGAATAAAATGGTATACGTTTTAGCCATAATAGTAGGGCGTTCCAATAAATAGCTGCCACTACTTTTATGGTCATAAAAGGATATGTGAATAGCAGCCAATTAAGGGCACCTTCATTGATCTCTGAGCGCTGTAGTGCCAGTGTGGCATTAAATATTTGCTCACCATTTTGTAAGTTCTTCATGTGAATAAATAACTGATTAGGTTCAGATACCGCATCAAATTTGAAGGCCCAGTCATACTCAATATCCATGGGCATAAATGGCGACACATGAAAGCTTTTGTCTAACTTAAATACAGTAATTTCACCATTTTTAGTGTTGGTGACGATTTTTTCATATTTAAAATCATGTACATAAGCATAATTTTCACCCCAAGGGGTGTTGGTGATGTGCGTAACAATAGCTTGCAGGCTGTTGCTGTCAGCTTCAAAGCAGTAATAGAAGGTTACAGGGTTAAAACAATGGCCAAAATAACGCATATTGGTCAACATGCAGATTTTGCCACGGGGCACATTTCCTGTGGCTTGCATAACTAAAGTGCTAACTTCAGTTTTGAGGGATACCGCAGGGTTGCCGTAGTAATCTGCCCGTTTAAACCATGCCCAATTTTTAGCTTGATAGGACCAGCGTTTGAAACCATGGAACAAATTGGGCAATTCGTCTAAATCCAGATACATCATAAATACTTTGTAACGAAAACGATGTGGCTTAGGTGCAAAGCGATTGTGTGTCACCCAGCCCTTATAGATTGCGCTATTAAGCATTAAATTAGACATATATGGAAAATTTATACTACATTACTTGATGCAGTGCCACTGTGCTTAAAGTGTTGAAGCGCCGCCAATGCACTGACTACACCATCTTCATGAAAGCCGTTACGCCAGTAGGCACCAGCAAATCCTGTGCGGTTCACGCCACTGATCTCAGCGTGCCTAGCTTGTGCTGCAGCACCGGCAACGGTGTAAATAGGGTGCATGTATTTCAGGCGCTTGATTACTTTAGCTGGATTAATAAGTTTAGTGTGGTTAAGTGTAACGAGTAGCGGCTCTGTACTTTTTAGATTTTGCAGGATATTCATATTGTAAGTGACGGCCACACGGTCAGTGGGTTGTTCAGTCACATGGTAATTCCAGGCTGCCCACGCTAGTTTACGTTTAGGCATAACTGAAACATCATGGTGTAAATACACAATATTTTCTTGGTATGGAATCGCACTGAGTATCTCCAATTCGGCTTGCGTTTTGTCACTGAGCATTTTTAATGCTTGATCGCTATGGCAGGCAAAAAATACGTAATCAAATTTTTCTTCCTCACCAAATAGCGACTTGATGCAAACTGACGTTCCTAATCTACGCACGCTTTCAATTGGCGTATTGAGCTTAATTTTATGTTTGAATGGTTCAGTTAGTGCGTTGACATAACTCGCTGATCCGCCAGTCACAGTACGCCATTGCGGCCTGTCATTGACAGTTAGCATGCCATGATGGTGGAAGAATCGCACAAAAAAGCGTGCAGGAAAATCTAACATTTGACATGCTTCAGTCGACCAGATCGCAGAGCCCATTGGGATAATGTAGCTATCAATAAATTGTTGGCTATATTTACCTTGCTGCAGGTAGTCGCCGAGCCTGATTTCACTACCATCATTGAGTAATTCAAGCGAAGTTTTATTAAAGCGCAAAATATCACGAATCATTTTATGAAAAGAAGGCTTTAGCAAGTTGCTGCGTTGGGAAAATAAGGTATTTAAACTAGTGCCGTTGTATTCAAAATCTGATTTTTCCGAACGTACACTAAAGCTCATGTCACTTGGTTGCCAAGCCACTTTTAACTCATCTAATAAGGCAATGAAGTTTGGATATGTACGGTCATTGAATACAATAAAGCCTGTATCAACATTGTAATCACGGCCTTCATGCATAATCTGATGCGTATGTGTATGGCCGCCTATGTGGCTTTCAGCCTCAAACACGGTGATCTCATGTTCTTTGTACAGATGATAAGCGATGGTATTGCCCGCAATGCCGCTTCCTATAATAGCGATTTTCAATCGATGACTTTCTTTAGATTTATTGTCATAAAGTTTGTAATAGTATTAAGCGCTTGGCTATAGATAAGTTTTAATGCTTGATTTTGCGTGATTCACGTATGGCTAATGGCACGGTTCGTAAGTCCCATATTAACCCCAAAGCCGCCAGTAATCTTAAGCCATAGTAAGTGAAATCAATTTCCCACCAATAAAACCCTTGTCGTGCTGAGCCGGGATAGTGATGGTGGTTGTTATGCCAGCCTTCCCCTAAGGTGATTAACGCAATCCATAGATTATTACGGCTTTGGTCAGTGGTGGCATACCTACGTTTGCCCCAGACATGCGCGAAGGAATTGACAGTAAAGGTGGCATGGTATAAAAATACAGTTGAAATAGCAAAGCCCCATACCAGTAATTGCAGGCCATTAGTATTTAGATTCGGATAATAGTCTTCAAGCCATATGCCAATTAAATAGATACTGATGCCTAATAGTGTAGGCACAATCACATCAAAGCGATCTAGCAATCGCAACTCTACGTATTTTGTTAGTTCTTTTACTCGCGCCGTTTGAGTGGAAAAGTTCTTATTCGATAAAAACCAACCCAAATGACTCCAC
Source organism: Pseudomonadota bacterium (assembly GCA_040389995.1). Classification (GTDB taxonomy): domain Bacteria; phylum Pseudomonadota; class Gammaproteobacteria; order Burkholderiales; family Methylophilaceae; genus Methylotenera. The sequence continues at coordinate 3,842 of JAZJZG010000095.1, forward strand.
AAAAATCCGTGGTGCACAGGTGAATGCACATCATCGATCTTGTCTGAACGGGCATGGTGATGCCTGTGATGCGAAGCCCACCATAAAGGTCCGCGTTGTACCGCAGATGCACCAAAAACAGCCAATATGAATTGAAAGAATCGTGAAGTGTGAAAAGCTTTATGTGAAAAATAGCGATGATAGAAACCAGTGATTGCAAACATACGCAAAGCATAAAGGGCGATGGCAAAACATAGCGCAAACCAGCTAAAGCCTACCCAAAACACAGCGAAACATGCTAAGTGTATCAGTACAAAAGGGATCACTCGCGGCCAATCGATTTGCTGCCAATTCGCATGTTGGATTTCAAGGCCATCTTCAATCTTGACGGCATCGTTATCAAACCATTTAATGAGTTTATTGAACATGATGTTGTATGGGTACCTAATTAAGCGTGCTTCCCTAATTGATTATTTAATATTATTTTCACTGTGCGGTACCTTGCGTAACTTCCCAAGGTCATAGCCTAGTTTTGCAGTGAAATTCGTTAATTTTTCATATTCCACATCGCTAATGCTTGGTGTGCGTGCCATGATCCAAACGTAATCTCGTGCATTACGCGCAATAATAGTTTGTGTGTAATCTTCATCTAAATAAGCAATGCGATATTCCGCTTTTATCGGCCAAATAAATTGCATGCCCCATAAAGCGTTGCCACTATTTTCAATGACAAAACCGTGCGGATTGTAGGTTTTTAACTTGCCGTTCAAGCTGCCTTTGTTGTAGGTAAAGGTTGTGGCAATCGACCCGTCTTTATCTAATACATAACGTTCAACCGCATTGTATGATTCAGTTTCTATAGGGGTCGGTATCGCGGCAATGACGTACCAGCTCCCCATAAATTTTGGCAAATTTACCTGTGGAGCAGTTGCAATTGGTTGCAAGTTATTAGTTGCACAGGCAGATAAAATACTGGCTAGTGTCGACATGAGTAATAGTCTTTTTATATATATAACAATCATTTGTAAATTTATTCTAATGTAATTTATAATTAATGGTGTAACCTTCAGGCATTATCGACTTTAAAGCTACCCAATCATTATCAGTGTTATACCAGAGCTCAATTCTCAGTTTGTTTTTGCCTGCTAAACTGCCATCCAATTTGTAATGCGTGGCTTCAATATTTTTGCCTTTCACATCGATTGTGTCTGTTCCTAACTTAGTGATTTTTGTATCTAGCCATTCGGCATTTTGCGGGTTTAGCAGGTTGGATTGCGTCAGTATTTTAGGGTTCCAATAGGCAAAAGTCATGTTGCAAGCAGGTAGACTTTGTTTGGTTTTTCCATCATCCACAAGAAAATTGGTATTGGTTAAATTACCTTTTACATTAGTGATTATTTTGTTTTCTACCGTATGTGCTTCTAAACTGGTTAAACAATCGCCTTGCCATTTTTCAATGGCTTTATGCTCATATTGATAAGCATTAATGAACAATACTTTGACATTAAATTTTGCTTTGCTGGTCAGTTCATCTGCATCACTTAAACTAAATGTATGTTGGCCGATTTTATTTTTATCTAAATACACATCAAAAGTCCAATCTTTAGCAGATGCTGCTTTGGAGGCCAGGGCTAAGCTTAATAAGCTTATGATTAGAACTGTTGCTTGGCTAATTTTCATATATTTCATGTCCTTTAAGCCATATACGTAACCTAATGTGTTTTGGATGTATTTTATTTTGGAGTGCCAGGGATAAAAGCGTTGGTGCGTTGAATATAACTTGCGTAGGCGGGGCGGCGTTCAGCGATATCTTTTTCAAGTAAAGCGACGCCGCTGATTTTAAGCAGTAACCAAGTCATTAAAACAGGCGAGACTACAGTCCACCATGCACCACTTGCCAGTGCAATGAAATAGAATCCCCACCACACGCAGCATTCACCGAAGTAGTTAGGGTGGCGGCTATAGCGCCATAAGCCTGTATCTAATACTTTGTCTATATTGCTGGTTTTACCTTTAAAAATAGCAAGTTGCCAGTCGGCTATTGTTTCCCATACAAAACCGAATGTGCAAAGCAGGCTGCCTAGAATATCTAAATAGTTAAGCGGTAATTTTGATTCTATGGCGCCAAATAAAGGCATGGAAATAATCCAAGCCAATACTGCTTGCAAGCCAAATACGATATAGATGCTGGTAAACCAAAAATGTGGCGCGTTGTTTTTACGAATAGCGGCATAGCGATGGTCTTCGTGTGGGTTCCAGTTGCGCCAAGTTAAGTAGCTGCATAGTCTGATTGCCCAGATTGTGACTAAAACCAATACTAGGATAGTGCGTGCGCTAAGTTCGAAAAAGAATAGGGCGTAAGTATAGGCTGACATACCCAGAAACAAGCTCCACATACTATCAACATGAGTGACATTGTCGCGTATCAAGCTGACAATCCAGCCAGCTAAAGCAAATAAGCTAATAGCGAATAAGCCTGCACTATAGATATGCCAATGAATCACTAATTTAACTCCTTGAATCCATCAAATTTTGTAGAAATTGCCAGCAATAGCGGCGTAATGATCGCCCACCCAATTGATAGCGCAATATAAGTGTTAGTGCTTTGTAGTGTCAAAGCGCCCAATTTCTCCGCACTCAAATAAGCAAGTGGACCTCCTACCGCACCGAAAATGACTGCTGTAAATTGCCGGCTACGCATCCAACGCAAGCTGACATTGAGTGCCGTTGCAAAACCCAACCAAAGTGCTAAAATCCACACCGGTACTATAGAAACACTCCAGCCATGATGCGCATAATTTATCAAGTGAGATGACAGCATGGTTTGGTCGAATATTGCACCTATGGTTAAGGCTGTGAGCATCAATAATGCTTCAAGTTTTGCTTGCCTGGCTTTATGAAAATGCCAAGTCAAAATAACCGCTGTAACTGCGACGCCTAACCAAGGCGTGGCTTTAGCCGCGCCCAGTATGCAAGCAAACCATGCTAATTGAAACAAGATAAAATTAATTATTATCAAAACTTGATTTTCATTTTATTTTTATTAATCGTTTTAACTTACTTGGTTTTTATAATGAGCGTTTACAGCGGACGCTCAAATTGATAGTGCGTCACCCACCATTCTTGACCATTTTTATAGCCAAATAACTCGGCGCACGCCATATAAAAAATACGCCAGCGATTACGCCACTTTGACGCTTGTTCGATACCATAGGTATTTTCTAAGATAGGTGTAATAGTATCTTGATGAGCATCCATATTTTGTAACCACGCATTGGCGGTTTTTTCATAGTGTGTGCCATCCCAGCGCCAGCGTTTATTCAGTTTTAATTTTTGCTGAAAACGCAATGGTAAGTCATCGCTAGGCATCATACCGCCAGAGAAGAAAAATTGACTCATCCAGTCGTCATTATCTTGCACCTCGAATGCATAAGGCGTTGAACGATGCACAAAAATATGCATGAAAAACTTGCCGCCCGGCACTAACCAATCATGCACTTTGCCGTACAGCAATTGGTGGTTGCGCATGTGCTCAAACATCTCGATTGATACGATACGATCAAACGATTTTTGCTTGGTATGTTCACTTGGGATGAATGTGTTCATGTCGCAAGTGATGATATTAATATTGGTTAAGCCACGTTCTTTGGCGGTTGCAGTAATATATTCGCGCTGCGAGTTTGAGTTTGATACCGCCGTAATCTGGCTGCTAGGGTAATGTGCTGCCATCCACAGGGTAAGTGAGCCCCAGCCGCAACCTAGTTCTAATATTTGCTGACCATCTTTTAAATCAGCATGCTCGCAGCTTAGCTGTAAAGCATTCGCTTCTGCTTCGTCCAGATTTTTAGTCTCTGGCAACCAAAAGCAGCTACTGTATTTACGATGCTGTCCTAAACATAGCTTAAAGAACTTAGCCGGAACTTCGTAATGCTGTGCATTGGCTAACTCTGGTACTAAAGCTATAGGTGCAGTATTCATGTCAGCGACGAAGTCAGATTCAATTTTTGCGCCCATTTCACAGTTGCGCGCACTAATTTCATGCAAACGAGTTTCTGACAAGCATCTGATGCCATATCGAATTAAACTATCTGGCATCAGACCTTTTTCTGCCAGATTAATTGCTAAGTTTGTTAATTGCATTTCTGGCCTTTTAATTTTAGTGTTTATTAGTGTTTGTATTGGTTGAATCTGTATTTAACCAAATCTAAATTTCAGTGAGTTTTCCTTGATACAACACAGCGCCGGTAGGCTGACCGGTAGGTGAGCCACCCATTGGCTCCAAGCTCACTGCCAAACCACTTTGCAACAGTAAAGCGGCAGTTTTAGCGTTCACCACTAGCTGCTGATTACCTTGTTGCGGTAATAAGCCAAGTGATACAGGTGCAGATTTGTCAGGTGGTAATATCCACAGTTCAAATGACTTGTCGGTAACTTGCTTTAAGCTTGCAAGCGTAGTTACTCTAATTTCTGATTGACCCGTTTTATTTTTAGCTAATGCCAGCATCCAACCTGGTTTTGCATCTTTGCCAGCAAGTAAAGCTACGGTTGTTGGCGCTTGTACTTCTACAGGTACGTTAACGGCAACTTTTACTGGTACCTCAACCACTTCTGGTGCCCTTGTCACCATGAATATTGCTAATGCAGCCGTAATGCCAGTAGAACCTAGTGCTAACATGCGCCACCAGCTTGAGGTGGTTGTTTTGCTGCCGTAAAGTCGAGTCTCAATGGTTTGCCACACTTGTTTGCGAGGTGCTACAGCAGGTGCTGTATCAGCTAATAAATGCAAGCGTGTATTCCACCAGTTTGTAGCTGATTTCCAGTCACTACGCTCGATCACTAATGATTCAAAACGTTTGCGAGCAGCGCCACGTAAAGTGCCGAGCACATATTTGGCGGCCAATACATCTCGCGTATTAGGGTTGTCATATCTCATTTCACACCCCCCATACAGTTTTTAAGGGTTTCTAAACCCCGTCTCAGCCAAGTTTTTACTGTACCTAATGGTTGTGCCAATTGATGTGCCAACTGCTCATGCGCCAAGCCATGAAAATAGCTTAAAGCAAATGCTTGTCTTTGTAGCGGCGCTAGTTGCTTCATACATTGCATTAACGCTTTCGTGTCACTTTGCGAGGCTGCCTTTTCCATCGGACCTAAATCATCCGATGCCCAATCATCAAAGCTTTCGTCTTCATTCAAGCCATGCTCACGCGGAGCTGCGCGTAGCAAGTCTAAGCAGCGGTTTCTGACAATCGCAGTCATCCATGTCATCACAGCTGCTTTATCGGTTTGATAGGTATCCGCACTATGCCAAATTTTCACGAAGGCATCTTGCAAGGCTTCTTCAGCTAAGTCTCTACTGGCTAATATACGTAAAGCTAGCCCGAATAGTTTCGCTGAGGTCGCTTGATAGAGTCTTTCAAAAGCCTGCCTGTCGCCTTGACCAGTTCTAGCTAGCATTTCTACTAGGTCTGAGGGGGTGTTAAATTGATTAGTAGCCATAAGGGTTTTGTCGATTTTGTCTTTTAATAATCAGGTGTTAAATAATTACAAAACAATACTAGCAATAAATTATATGTTGTTGATGATTATTTATTGTCCATCTAACTTAGTTGGCGGTACCGCTGCACCATGTGTTGTTTCAATTTGACGATACATAGGTGCTAGTTTAGCTAGTAATTTATTTTGTGCTGAAAAAGGTACGTTATGCTTATCCATGGCAAATTGAAATTGCTCTACCAATGCGTTAAAGGCCTCACGATTTACTTTCATATTCGCATGCGTGGTCGCCATGTCACGGCCTGGATATTTACAGCCACCGTTCATAAGCTCGCACATTTGCTCTACTAACATCGCTTTAATGAATGCCTGTTTATTGTTATCAAAAAATGGCTTAGTGCGAGGGTCGGCTACTAGTCCAATCATGAAATCATCCATGATTTTTACTAAACCTTCCTTACCGCCAAAAGCATTGAAAGTTTCTGTGCCTTCCATCGGTGTGTTGCCTAAATTAGGGCTATGGGCTACTTCCATATCTGCCATTGCTGGTAACGCAAGCGTGAGCATTGCCCATGTAACTAGTGCAGTAAGTAGCGCTTTTATTTTTAAATCCATGATGTAATCCTTTGAATGAATATGATGTTTATATTGTTTTTAGATTGCCTAGAAGCCAACTTGTGCTGAGAGATAGACAGAGTCTTGTTTGCCATAATCCGCACCAACTGCTTTCACTGTCGCAATGTTGCCGAGGTTAACGTAAGCCAATGTGAGTGAAATATTCTTTGTAGGTGCATAGGCGACGAATACGTCAAAAGCGTCGTCTTCTTGTAAATTTACGGCACCACCTACGGTATTCTCAAGATTGTTAGGTTTCATGCGGTATTCGGCGCCAACTGCTACTTTCTTACTGAGTAAATAAGACGCCGAAAGCTCAAGTTCAGGTCTGTAGCTGTCATGTTTGTCGCCGCCAAAGCCTAACAGCCCAAACTGGTTGGCTTTAGTCAAACGCACGGTACCGCTTAATAATAAATTTTTATCCAGTAATAATTTAGTAGCTGCTACATAAAAATCTGTACCGTGATCTTTTTTTGCGCCAATAACACCACCAGTTACAAAATCACCATCATGATTTTTCTTGTATTGCATACCA
>JAZJZG010000095.1:10476-11910 GCA_040389995.1 Pseudomonadota bacterium
ATCGAAGTACCAAGGAAGGGTCTGAATCTACCTATCAAGTACTGCCTCGCCGAACACACGCACTTTTGCACCAACTATTGTTTGATCTATAGTATCGCGACCAATGGCATCTGCACCTAACCCTGCTCTTACTTTACCTCTTAAATCACTCACATCGAACGACTGTTCCGCTATTGAAAGCTCTACACGGTCATAAATGCCGACAGTAATGCCGTAACTATCCAGTTTAAAGTCGTTAGTTTTTGCATAGGTGTAATGCACATTGCCACCAATTTCATTGTTAGTGCCATAACCACCAATAACAGCCCAAGGTGTTAAGCCACCACCTGCAGCACCTTCTACCTGTGAAACGCCGCCAGTGAGTAATAATTTGTTGCTTACTGACATATCAGCTAGTGCAATATTGGCGTTAAGGCCGAAGCATGCGGCAATTAAAGCGGGAATTAAAAATCTATTTTTATGCTGATGCATCGTTGCTCTCCTGAATTGTGTGTGTATTTGTAACCTTAGGCTAAGGAAATAATTACCTTATTCAAAGCTTATATACGTTAGGGAGACGAAATAGATTCACAATTTTTATAATAAATTTATTCCAAAAATTTACGATGTAATCTTGGCTATATGTTAAGTATGGTGAGTGAAAATTGGCAAACACTATACTCATCTGTATACTTAATAAAAATGTGAATTTTCAATTTTTATTGAAGGAAAGTGTGATGAAAAATCAGCTAAGTAATAAACAGCTTAAACAGACGTTAGTTACTAGCCTTGTATTATTTGCAACGCTGACAATCTCTGCTTGTGTGAGTCTGACTGATAAACCATCTGCAAGTACTAACGAAGACTGGCCTAATTATGGACGTGATTACACGAATCAGCGTTTATCTCCGTTGACACAAATCAATCAACAAAATGTGAAGAATTTGCAACTAGCCTGGCAATTTAAAAGCGGCGTAGTTGCTAGCTTTCAAGCCACACCTATTGTGACGAATGGTGTAATGTATGTCGCTTTGCCTTATAACCATGTAGTTGCCTTGGATGCAAAAACAGGTAAAGAGATATGGCACTATAAACACGAACGCAAAGCAAGCTGGAAGATGTGTTGCGGTCCGGCAAATAGAGGTGTGGCTGTCAGTGATGGCAAGGTTTTCATTGGTACGATAGATGCTCGCTTGATTGCATTAGATGCTAAAAATGGTGCAAAACTTTGGGATATTGACGTGGCAGAAGATACTGCGCTCACTGAGAATATTAGCGCACTGAGTAAATCAGATACGCATAAAGAAGCTTACGGTGGCACTGGCGTAGGGATTGCTATGGCTCCAGTGGTCTATCATGGCAAAGTAATTGTGGGTGTTACGGGAGTAGGTTATGGCTTGCATCTGGATCAACCAACATCCGATGCACCTTTAGGTGCGGTTGTCGGTGTAAATG
>JAZJZG010000096.1:0-6077 GCA_040389995.1 Pseudomonadota bacterium
CATTATGTAGCACCGGAATCTGTGGTGTATTTATCAGCACATTGTTTAAGTACCCAGCGAGTTTTTCTGCGGCAGGTTGCATCAGCGCACAATGTGAAGGTACGCTGACAGGCAACGCCAGCGCACGTTTAGCGCCTTTTGCTTTCGCCAGCTCCATACCTCGCTCTACTGCTGCTTTATTGCCTGCAATCACCACCTGGCCAGGCGAGTTGAAGTTTACCGCTTCTAACACTTCATCTTGTGCTGCTTCTAAACACACTGCACGCACGGTATTGTCATCTAAACCCAATATCGCCGCCATTGCACCTACCCCTGTAGGTACTGCTGCCTGCATGACTTCTGCACGGTAACGGACTAATGGCAATGCATCAGCAAATGCTATAGCACCTGATGCAACTAGAGCGGTATATTCACCCAAGCTGTGCCCTGCCAAGATTGCTGGCGTGTTGCTTGAAGTAGCTTGCCATGCACGCCATGTAGCTATGCCCGCAATGAGCATAACCGGCTGTGTATGTGTTGTTTCGTTAATGCCGTCATTTGGCTCGGTCGCCATAGACCAGAAATCTACATTTAAAATATCTGATGCTTCAGTAAAGGTATCGCGGATGATTTTTGATTCACCAAAGCCAGCCATCATCCCGACTGATTGAGATCCCTGGCCTGGAAAGAAAAATGCAAATTTTTTCATAGTTTTGAAATGTAATTAAATTTAGTAGAGTTTATATTTAATCGAAGCTGAGCGTTTAATATTTGATTAAGGCTGAGCCCCAGGTAAAGCCGCCACCAAAGGCTTCCATCAGAATGATCTCGCCACGTTTGATGCGACCATCACGTACAGCAACATCTAATGCCAGCGGTATTGAAGCTGCTGAAGTATTGCCGTGCTTATCCACGGTCACAACCACCCTATCCATGCTCATATTGAGTTTTTTAGCCGTGGCTTGCAATATACGTATATTCGCCTGATGCGGTACCAGCCAATCAATATCTGACTTTTGCAGGCCATTGGCAACTAAGGTTTCATCTACGATGGCATCTAGCGTATTGACCGCCATTTTGAATACACCATTACCCTCCATCACGATGGTGTCGCGGCTATTAGGCTCTGCCTTGCGTGGCACATGTAGCATTTCTACATACTTGCCATCGGCATGTAGATGGGTTGAAATCACGCCTTGCTCCGCGCTTGCCTGCAGAACAACCGCGCCTGCGCCATCACCCCATAAAATACAATTACCTCTATCCGTCCAGTCAGTGATACGTGAAAAAGTTTCAGCGCCAATCACTAAAGCGCATTTTGCTGCACCGGATTTAATAAAGTTATCCGCAGTAGCAAGCGCATAAACAAAGCCGCTGCACACCGCCTGAATATCAAATGCTGGGCAGCCGGCAATGCCTAATTTGTGTTGCAATATAACGGCGGTGCTAGGGAATATTTTATCTGGGGTAGTGGTTGCAACGATGATTAAATCAACATCAGTAACGGCAATACCGGCTGACTCAATGGCTTTATGTGCTGCGTGCAGGGCTAAGTCGCTGGTGGATTCACCATCCGCAGCAATGTGGCGCTCACGAATACCGGTACGCGTAAAAATCCACTCATCGGTGGTATTCACCATGCTTTCCAAGTCAGTATTGGTGAGTATTTTTTTAGGAAGGTAACTACCCGTTCCTGCTATACGAGAATGAATCATGCGTTTTCCGTGTTGGTCGACATAGGTTGATGCGATTGTATGTGTTCTATTTCTAATTGCTCTGTAATACGGCGTAATACGCCACTGCGGGATTCTTCAATGGCGGTTTCAATGGCATGCAGGAATGAAAAGCTATCTGCGCCACCATGGCTTTTCACCACGATGCCGCGTAAACCTAAAAAGCTTGCGCCATTATAGCGGCGTGGGTCCATACGTCGCTTAAACGCCCTTAATACCGGCATAGAAGCGATTGCCATGAGCCGAGTAAACCAATTGCGCTTAAATTCTTGTGAAAGAAAACGCCCCATCATTTGCGCTAGGCCTTCGGAGGCTTTAAGGGTGATATTCCCCACAAAACCATCACACACCACCACATCGGTGGTGCCTTTAAAGATATCGTTACCTTCTATATTGCCATAAAAATTTAAACGACTGGCACGGAGCAACTCACCTGTTTGTTTGACCACTTCATTACCCTTAATATCCTCGGAGCCAATATTAAGCAAGCCCACAGACGGATTGGCCTTATGTTCTACGCATGACACTAACATGCTACCCATCACAGCAAACTGCAATAATTGCTCAGCCGTACAATCGGCATTAGCGCCTAAATCCAGGATATAGGTTTTCCCTTTTTGGCTTGGAAAAACGCCGGCAATCGCAGGTCTATCAATGCCGGGCAATGTTTTTAAAACAAACCGTGCAGTTGCCATAAGTGCGCCTGTGTTACCGGCACTCACACATGCTGACGCCTCTCCGCTTTTGACTAAATTAATCGCCACCCGCATAGAAGAATCTTTTTTGTTTTTAAGTGCGCCTTGCGGCAACTCATCCATGGCGACAACTTCACTTGCGTGATGTATGCGTAACCGCGGACTGGTAGTGGCATGGTGTGCTTTTAGCTCAGCCTCAATCGAATCGCTCAAGCCGACCAAAACAATATTGAGCTCGCTATCTGCAGCCAGCGCTTTAAGTGCCGCAGGAATGGTCACGTGTGGGCCATGATCGCCACCCATTGCGTCAATTGCGACTGTAATATCCATAGTTTTACTCAGTTTTCAAGAACAGCTTAGTGAATAATTTTAAGGCTTGCTGGCTAAATGACTCATTAATTATGGCCAGTTAAATTGAAGCCGTGCCGTAGAAACACCAACGCCGCACCAATACTGGAGCGGCGTCAATGATCTTATCAACTACCAAATAAATTGCCATCTCTAGATTTGATCTAGTTAGACTTAATTTGACAGAGAAATTATTCGCCTTTTGATGGCATCACTTTACGACCACGATAGTAGCCGTTTGGGCTAATGTGGTGACGTAAATGCGTCTCACCTGTTGTAGGCTCAACTGCTAAAGGTGGGTTTGTTAAAAAGTCATGTGAGCGGTGCATGCCGCGTTTTGATGGTGACTTTTTGTTTTGCTGAACTGCCATAATAAACTCCAATAAAATGATTAAAACATCATCTCAATTACATTCAAATAGATGCACCAAAAAACACTTTGCATCACTCATTTAAGATTACGTTAAATTGCTAGTCCGTTACTATAATATAAAACCTAGCATTTGTCAGCCATAAATCAATGTTTATGGCTTAATTAAGCCCTTTAATACAGCAAATGGGTTCGGCTTTTCGCCGCTTTGGCTCACGATTACCCCGCAACCCTCTGCATGTATAGGCGCAATCGGCATTGCCATGATGATTTCATCTTCTATCAGCGTGATTATATCCATTGTTTGACTAGCTTCTTGCAAATCGACATCATCGCTACCGTCAATATCACCTTCCCCTACCTCAGTATCGCTTATTTCACCAATCAGATAGTCAAAGCTCAGCATTAACTCAAGCGGCATATCTTGCAAGCAGCGCTGGCATGCAGTTGTTAGACTTGCGTTCAGTGTGAGGTGCAAATAATGCTGGCCAATACTGTTAGTTTCCCCTTGCAATGTATAGCTAATTAAGCCTGCACCATTGTTTATTGATTGCACATTTTTGGTGGCGCCTTGTAATAGCTCAGCCAGCCGCGGACAGTCTGCCAGCGTCAAGCTACCTACTAAACGCTCATTTTTTTTGGCAAATGCGACGTTGTCGATAAATATTGGATGATTACTCATTTTAATGTCCGTATTTAAGCACTCTAATTTAGTTCAAGGGGATTTAGCTATCAAGCCGCACATGTTACAATCGCCGGGTTTGAGTGACAAATTTAAGGCTAGAAACGTGTTCAAAAAAATTCTTGTAGCTAACCGTGGCGAAATTGCAGTGCGTATTGTACGCGCTTGCTCAGAAATGGGCATTAAGTCTGTGGCAATTTACGCGGATGCGGATCGCCAAGCTTTGCATGTGAAAAAGGCAGATGAAGCCTATAACATTGGTGCAGACCCAGTTGCAGGTTATTTAAATGCGCACAATATAGTCAATCTTGCTGTGGCTTCTGGTTGCGATGCCTTGCATCCTGGTTATGGCTTTTTGTCAGAGAATCCAGAGCTTGCCGAAATCTGTGAGCGTCGCGGCGTTAAGTTTATTGGCCCCAATGGCGATGTGATTCGCCAGATGGGCGACAAAATTCAGGCCAGAAATGCCATGACCGGTGCCGGTATACCATGCACACCTGGCAGCGATGGCAATCTGGAAAATTTAGATGAGGCTATCAGCCTGGCTAGAAAAATTGGCTATCCGGTGATGCTGAAAGCCACGAATGGCGGCGGTGGACGAGGTATTCGTCGCTGCGATAGCGAAAAAGAATTACTCAGCAACTATGACCGTGTGATTTCCGAGGCCAGCAAAGCGTTTGGCAAGCCTGAAGTATTCTTAGAGAAGTGTGTCGTTAATCCGCGCCATATTGAAGTGCAGATATTGGCTGATGGGCTTGGTAATGTCATTCATTTATTTGAACGTGACTGTTCGATTCAGCGCCGTAATCAAAAACTGATTGAAATTGCACCCTCCCCGCAATTAAGCCAAGCGCAGCGCGAATATATTGGTGGTTTGGCGGTGAAAGCAGCTAAAGCAGTGGGTTATGAGAATGCGGGTACGGTAGAATTTTTGCTGGATTCTGACAATACTTTCTACTTCATGGAAATGAACACGCGTTTACAGGTTGAACATACCGTGACGGAAACCATTACCGGTATTGATATCGTGCAAGAGCAAATTCGTGTGGCTTATGGCTTGCCATTACAATACAAGCAAAAAGATGTCCAGTTTAGGGGCTATGCCATGGAGTTCCGCATCAATGCGGAAGATCCTAAAAACGATTTTCTGCCCAGTTTCGGTAAGATCACTCGTTATTACGCGCCGGGCGGCCCAGGAGTGCGCATGGATGCGGCAATCTATACGGGCTATGAGATTCCTCCCTACTATGATTCTATGTGCGCAAAATTAACGGTTTGGGCGCTCAATTGGGATAGCGTGATTGAGCGTGGCCGTCGTGCTTTGGACGACATGCTGATTTATGGCGTTAAAACTACCATACCTTATTATCAGGAAATTTTAAAACACGAAGATTTTCGAAATGCTGATTTCAATACCAGCTTTGTAGAGTCCCACCCAGAGCTGACGAATTATGCGAATGAAATTCCACCAGCGTTAATAGCTGCTGCTATTTCTGCAGCTATTGCGGCGCATGAAGGCGTGTAGTTAATAGTTAATAAAACAATTAGTTAAGAATATAAATTAAAGTAAAGAGTTAGACTATGTCAAAAATACCAGCGGCTAAAATACAAGTCACCGAATTAGTTCTTCGCGATGGGCATCAATGCCACATTGCAACGCGTATGCGCACCGAAGACATGCTGCCAATTTGTGCTAAGTTAGATGCCATTGGTTTTTGGTCGTTAGAAGCATGGGGCGGCGCTACTTTTGATGCCTGTGTGCGCTACCTTAAGGAGGATCCATGGCAACGCTTGAAATCATTACGTAAGGCATTGCCTAACTCACGCATTCAAATGCTGTTACGTGGCCAGAACTTGCTAGGCTATCGCCATTACTCTGATGATGTCGTCCGTGCGTTCGTGCAGAAATCTGCTGATAACGGTGTAGACGTGTTTCGTATCTTTGATGCGTTAAACGATACGCGCAATCTGCAAGTGTCGGTTGATGCAGTTAAGAAAGTAGGCAAACATGCAGAAGGTACGATTAGCTACACGACAAGCCCAGTGCATGATGTGGCGCATTTTGTCGGCATAGCCAAAGCGCTTGAAGCGATGGGCAGCGACACCATTGCTATTAAAGACATGGCGGGCTTACTCACGCCACAAGCGACTGTAGAGCTGGTTAAAGCGCTACGTGCTAACGTAAGCTTACCTATTCATGTACATAGCCACGCCACAAGCGGGCTAGCCAGCATGAATCTATTGCGCGCGATAGAAAATGGCGCGGTGAT
>JAZJZG010000096.1:6087-8214 GCA_040389995.1 Pseudomonadota bacterium
GCCAGTCATCCAACCACTGAAAGCATGATTGCGGCTTTACAAGGCACGGAGTTTGACACTGGCTTGGATATCGCTGCCGTACAAGAGGTTACCGCCTACTTCCGCGAGGTGCGTAAAAAATACTGGCAGTTTGAGAGTGAATTCACAGGTGTTGATACGCGTGTATTGTTGAATCAAGTACCAGGCGGCATGATTTCTAATTTAAGTAACCAGCTTAAAGAGCAAGGTGCCCTGGACCGTATGGATGCTGTGTTAGCCGAGATTCCGTTGGTACGTAAGGATCTGGGTTATATTCCATTAGTTACACCAACTTCACAAATAGTTGGCACACAAGCCGTGTTGAATGTCATGACTGGCCAGCGCTATAAATCTATTACCAACGAAGTAAAGAACTATTTCCTGGGTCAATATGGTAGCGCGCCAAGTGAGGTCAATGAGGCGGTTAAAAAACTAGCGATTGGTAATGCAGTACCTATCACTTGCCGCCCGGCGGATTTATTAGAAGCGGAAATGCCGCGGCTGACTGCTGAATCCGAGCGTTTTGCTAAGACTGAAGAAGACGTGCTGACCTATGCGATGTTTCCCGATATTGGCAAAACCTTTTTACAAGCGCGTAGCACAGGCTCATTAGTGCCGGAAGTGCTGTTAGATAAAGCTTCAGTGAACGCTTCATCTGCGTCGCGTTATGCGCCTAGCGAGTTTAAAGTAACCTTACACGGTGAGACTTTCCACATCAATTTAACGGGCAGTGGTCATGCTGGCGAAGAAAAGCGCCCATTCTATGTATCTATTGACGGCATTGCAGAAGAAGTGATGGTTGAAACTTTGAGTGAAATCGAAGTTTCAGGTGGAAATAATACCAATGGTGGTAAAAAGAAAGCGGCTTCCAGTGTCGGCAAAAGTGGCCGCCCTCGCCCCTCACATGCTGGCCATGTGACCACCTCGATGCCAGGCACCATAGTTGCGGTAAAAGTAAAAGCTGGTGATAAAGTAACTGCCGGTGATGGGGTGTTAGTGATCGAAGCGATGAAGATGGAGAATGAGATTCAAGCCTCCACTACGGGCGTTGTGGTTGCCGTGCACGTCATTAAAGGCGATGCAGTTACGCCTGATGAGTCGTTACTTGAAATTCAACCTGAATAAGCTATAGTTATTTAAAGCAGCAAGCCGACAGAACCCTACTGTCGGCTTTTTATTTACAGCCATGCTTAAACTTAAAAAATGAACATTATAGAAAATGAATGCTAACCTAGTTCTCGCATCTTCCTCCATTTATAGACGTGAATTATTAGCCCGTCTGCAACTGCCATTTAGCTGTATTTCACCTGATGTAGACGAAAGCCCCTTAGACCATGAGTTGCCACAAGAAACTGCATTAAGGCTTGCGCAAGTAAAAGCGCGTAAAATCGGATTGACGCATCCAGATGCTTTGATTATTGGTTGTGACCAAGTGGCTACATTAGATAATATACAGCTAGGCAAACCGCTCAGTCATGACAATGCCACCAGGCAACTGCGTTTGATGCGTAATCGTGAGGTGATTTTTCATAGCGCATTATGCCTTTACAATCCGGTAACGCTTAATATGCAAGCAGAGGTTGTACCCTATGTGGTGCAGTTTAGAGATTTAAGTGATGCACAAATTGAAAGCTACCTGATTAAAGAGCAACCCTACCATTGTGCAGGCAGTGCAAAATCAGAAGGCTTGGGCATTGCTATTATAGAAAAAATGACTGGCGATGACCCTAACGCCCTAATCGGCTTGCCACTTATCAAGCTAGTCAGTATGTTACACAATGAAGGCGTCAACGTAATTTAGGCGCACTCGTTATCAACTAAGTTTGATGATTTAACTGGATTGAACATCGGCTTTCTAAATTGGAGACTTTCATGTTTAAACGTCACGCACTTGTAGTTGCGACCCTGTGTACCTTACCCCTTGTATCATTCTCATCTGCAGCTGCTATATTT
Source organism: Pseudomonadota bacterium (assembly GCA_040389995.1). Lineage (GTDB taxonomy): Bacteria > Pseudomonadota > Gammaproteobacteria > Burkholderiales > Methylophilaceae > Methylotenera. The sequence goes on from JAZJZG010000096.1 coordinate 8,059, forward strand.
GAATCTAACGAGATCAGAAGCACTATTAATGACCAACAAAGTGTTGCGGTCACTATTTACAATAACAATCTAGCGCTAGTTAAAGATCAACGTAAAGTAAAGTTATCTAGCGGCATACAAAAATTAGCTTTGCGTGATGTCAGTGCGCAAATGCGT
>JAZJZG010000097.1:0-5016 GCA_040389995.1 Pseudomonadota bacterium
ACTATAAAATCTGGATTTTATTATACCGATAAGCTATCCAAAAACACAAAGGGCTTAATGAGTTCTCCCAAATCGCCAGGGCTAACTAGTCTTGTTATGGGTCCGTGTTGATGCCCTTGGGTCCGGTGGATAATCTTGCGTTCGGCCAAGATGTCCGTTTTTTCTGCTAAAGCTTGCATTTTTTATCACTCCATATTTAGCGGTAGTATCTAGATAAAACCGCTTTATTAGCATTAAATCTTTTAAAAGTATTTGCGAGGATTGAATTGATCGCGACGCAACCAAAACACTACTAAGTTCAACGCCAGCAATACCAAGGCAGGTGTTGGATCGTTGTGCATTGCAAATAAATGCGCGAGTGCTGCAAAAAACATGGTGATTGCTAACCAAAGCGCACCATAAGCGGCGAATCTGGGTGTCAGTAAAGCAATAGCACCAATAATTTCTACAATGGCTGCCGCATAACGTAACCACTGACCTAAGCCAATGAGATTAAATTCTTCGACTAACATAGGCACAGAAGCCAGTTTCGCCCCTGCGGCGGCTAAAAATGCCAAGGCAAGTAGTACTTGTAAAATCCAAGCACTAATATTTTTTGCTTTACTTGGTTGATATGCAATTGAAGCATCGGTCATGATAAATATCCTATTAATATTAAATATAGTTTGGGTGATTGTAGTGAAACGAACTGAGCTTAAGCGACCAGTTTGATTGCTTCTACCAACTGATTATCAGCTGATTGCAACGCTGCTTTTACGGCCTCTTCGCCCATAGCCACACCTTCTGCGCGTATGATTGAAACGTCATGCAGGCCAATAAATCCGAGGATGGCTTTAAGATAGGTTTCCTGATGATCCATCACTTGCATCGGCCCAGCGCTATAAATGCCGCCGCGAGAAGATACGATGATGACTTTTTTACCTAATGGCAACAGACTTTCTGGCCCTGAAGCACCGTATTTAAATGTGCGACCCACACGAACAATATGGTCGACCCATGCCTTTAGTGATGAAGGTATACCGAAATTCCACATTGGCGCACCAATCACAATTACATCCGCTGCGAATAGCTCATCGATGACTTCATCGGATAGTTTTAATGTTTCATTTAGCCCTTCATTACGTTGCTCAGGTTGCGTAAAAATAGCACCTACAGTAATGCCACTTAAATGCGGCAAAGGCGATGTTCCTAGGTCTCTAGTCACTATCTTGGTATCTGGGTGGTTAGCTTTGAGTTCAGCCAGAACTTTTGCGGTGAGTTTGCGCGATACAGAATGATCGCCAAGCGGGCTGCTATCTATATGTAAAACAGAATATGACATCTTATTTCCTCTATTAGTATTAAAAAGTAACTAGATACTATATAGTTACTAAATTGAAAACAAGAAGGCACTTTTTGTTTAGTAGGTTACATAAAGGTAAGTTATGGGGAAAGAACTGCAAAATTTAGATAACGATGCAACACAAGATCACGGCAATTGCGGATTCCGCGACTTGATGGCTAGACTTGGTGATAAATGGAGCATGCTGGTCATTGTGGTGTTGGCAGATGCAGATAGTCACTGCATGCGGTTTTCTGAGCTGAACCGTAAAGTAAATGGCATCTCGCAAAGAATGCTTTCCACTACCTTAAAAAATTTCGAACGCGATGGTATCGTGACACGGCATCTTTACCCTGAAGTACCACCACGGGTAGAATACACCCTGACAGATCGCGGTCGTGATTTCCTAGTACCAGTGAAAGCACTAGTGGATTGGATGATTAGTGAATGGCCACAGATCGAAGAAACACGACAACAATATGATAGTAGAAACCAAAATCGATAATCTAATCATTAAGCAAGATTGCTACTTTTTTTACCGCACTCATTCGAGAGTTACCGGGAGCTTTTTAAGACAGTTAACAACAGCATAAATATCTGAATTTACAGAATTTTGCTGCCTTTCGCACAGGTCAGTGGAATGACGAGTTAGATTTTTGCTGAATGTTTATGACGACTCCGAACAGCCTTTGCTTTTGGTGCGTTAGCACGTAGCGCAGCTTCGTACGAGCTACGCGCCCAGAGCACTGCCTTATTGATGTCATCTAGCAGGTCTTCTGGTGCCTGATAATACGACAATCCAATGACTTTCCCCTGACGAACATATGTGAATTGGGTAAGACCTTGGTCTCGGAAATTGTGCAAATTTTGCTCATCGACTTTTAAGTACAGAGTTTCTTTGTAAACTAAGCCGAACATAATTCCATCACGAAAGATGCCATGACCAGCGAACATCCGACGCAAAGTGATTGGCCCGAACAGTCGAAAAACATCGGCCATATGTTGTGTAAATTCGTCCCGCGAAATCTTGGTATCCATATAAGACCTAACAGTTAATTTAGAAAGAGAGCTGGATTAATTTTAATTATAGAAAATTAACACTGCATGAATGTCAGCTTTGGGCCGGTCTTTACTCATTTGAAATTGATACTAATCGGCCCTTAGCAGTCTCTTGAATAAGTGAAATCGCTTCGCAAGTGACTCTAATCCAATAATCGCAACCAACGAAAAAAGGATGAGCTTAAAGTAGAAATCGTTAGACAATTCTTGCTCCTATAAAATCATTTACTTGTAAGCTCTAGCAGCTCTAGATATCAGCCTTTATGACGTAATGCATCAGTTAACAATACGAACGCAGGTGAAGACTGCCGCCGACTAGCATAATATAAATGGTAGCCAGGGTAGTATGGGCACCAATCTTCAAGCACTCGTATCAATCGTCCACTTGTAATATGTTCCTGTGCCATATCCTCAGGAATCCACGCTACGCCAAATCCGGCCAATGCAGCCCTTAATATCGGGGCGCTATTATTAAACACTAACTGACCCTGTACATTTTGAAATCCCATGCTAATAAGCCACCTTTCGTGGCTAATCTAAGATTGATGCATTTATGCAATGAAAGCTCTTGAGGCACTCGCGGAGGCGCTATCTTAGAAAAATAGTATGGCGGTGCAACGACCGCCATACGTAAATCAGGGGCAATTCGAACAGCGATCATGTCTTTTTCTACTTGATCCCCAAGCCTTACACCTGCATCGTAGCGCTGAGACACAATATCTGCGAAACCATAATCGACAATGATTTCTACATTAATATCAGGATAGTTTGGCAGAAATTTAGCCAGTTTAGGCCACAGTACAGAATTAGCGGCATGTTCAGCCGCTGTAATACGAATTGTCCCAGCAGGCTTGTCGCGAAAGTCACTCAAGGCAGCAAGTTCAAATTCAATCTCTTCAAATCTTGGTTGAATCGTCTGCAATAAACGTTCACCAGCCTCTGTAGGGGATACACTACGTGTTGTACGTGTCAACAGTCTGATGCCAAGACTAGTCTCTAATCCCCTAATCGTGTGGCTTAATGCTGATTGCGATACTCCAAGCTGAGCCGCGGCTTTAGTAAAGCTGCCTTCCCGCGCCACTAGGACAAATGCAAATAGACGATCAAATTTTTCAGTTGCCATTGATGAATCCAATTCATAAGGTCATGCCGATTATAGTATCTAATCAAAACAATGCAATTAAATTACAGTAACGGCTAGTTAATGTAAGCATAGAGAAAAGAAATGAAAATCCTCATTCTTGGTGCTAATGGCCAAATTGCAAGAGTAGTCACTAAACTAGTGTTGGAGCGCACAAGCGCTCAGCTAACACTTTATCTGCGAAATGCCAGCCGTCTTAAATCATTTCCAAATGACAGGGTAAAAGTCATCGAGGGTAACGTTTTGGATAGAGAACAGCTTCAAGCTGCAATGGAAGGACACGATACTGTTTATGCAAATCTTTCGGGAAAGATGGAAGAAATGGCAGTAAATATCGTGCAGGCTATGCATGCTACCGGCATAAAAAAGATCGTATTTGTGAGTTCGATGGGGATCTATGGTGAAGTTCCGGGTAAACAATATGGTGTAGTACTAGAACCCTATCGCCGTTCTGTAGATGCCATAGAAAACTCAGATTTGGATTACACCATTATTCGCCCCGCATGGCTAAGTGACAAAGATGAAATTGCTTACGGCACTACGCAAAAGGGAGAGACATTTAAATATGGTGAGCAAACTGTTTCCAGAAAAAGTGTAGCTGATTTAATTGTGAAGCTAGCTACAACATCAGGATTGGAAAGTCGCAAAAGCTTGGGTGTTCATTACGAACATTAAATGATTGCCTTAATTTAAATAAGACAAAAAGGAGATTAAATCATGCAAAAGAGAACATTAGGTAAAAGTGGATTAGAAATATCAGCAATTGGCTTGGGATGTATGGGTATGTCCTGGGGCTATGGGCAAAGTTCTGAAACAGATGAAAATGAAATGATAAAACTCATGCATAAGGCAGTAGATTTAGGTGTTACATTTTTTGACACTGCGGAAATCTACGGACCATTTGCCAATGAAGAGTTGGTAGGTAAGGCACTTGCACCTTTCAAAGGCAAGGTGTCGATCGCAACCAAGTTTGGCCTCAAGAACGAAAATGGACAGCAACTGCAAGATAGCAGTCCAAAATTTATTCGTCAAAGTGTAGAAGGATCACTAAAACGATTAAATATCGATGCTATTGATCTTTATTACCAGCATCGTGTTGATCCAAATGTACCGATTGAAGATGTTGCCGGCGCTGTTAAAGACTTAATCCAACAAGGTAAAGTCAAGCACTTCGGAATGTCCGAAGCTGGCGTGAATACCATTCGGCGCGCGCATGCTGTGCAACCAGTCACTGCGGTTCACGCTCACTCCTCGCCCCGCAGGTCGCGTTCGTCGCACCACAAGCGGTCGAGCTCACCTGTGAGCGCCGCGACGGTAACGGTAGTGTTAGACGTCATGGGTCACTCCTTCGCGACGAACCACGAATACTCTTCGCCGTCGCCGCCTTGTTGCTCACCCCGAGAGCGTTGGCGGCGGCGGTGAAGTAAACCCACCACAAGGAGTTGGTGTGATGAGCTACAGGTTCAAGATGTTTTACTGCTGCACTGTTGTGTTC
>JAZJZG010000097.1:5026-11926 GCA_040389995.1 Pseudomonadota bacterium
TACCTACGCTTGAAGAGCTTGGTATTGGTTTCGTTCCGTTCAGCCCGTTGGGTAAAGGCTTTCTGACCGGAAAGATAGATGAAAATACAAAGTTTGATAAAACTGATTTCCGTAATATTGTGCCCCGATTCAGTGAAGATGCCAGAAAGGCCAATCGCGCCTTAGTGGATTTATTAACCAAGATAGCTAAAGAGCAAAACACTACCACAGCACAGATAGCCTTAGCTTGGGTACTTGCCCAAAAGCCTTGGATTGTGCCAATTCCTGGCACAACTAAAATACACAGATTAGAAGAAAACTTAACTTCTGCATCGATTTCACTTTCAGTGAATACCCTGAAAGAAATTGAAACAGTGGCCTCCAGCATTTTAATTCAAGGTGAGCGCTATCCCGAGGAATTGGAGAAACGGACAGGCTTATGATTCAGTCGCAGGCAGAACGGAATATTGCAATTGGAGGCAGCTACAGCATCTTATTAATTTTAAGCACGCTGATGGCGTTTGCTTCGATTTCGACAGATCTATACCTGCCCGCAATGCCAGCAATCGCCGCAGACCTTCATGCAGATGTTGGGCGGATTGAATTCACCATATCTGCCTATTTAATTGGTTTTAGTTTGGGGCAACTGTTTTGGGGGCCGATGAGCGATCAGTACGGTCGCCGTATGCCTATTATTGCAGGGATTGTTTTATTCATATTAGGCTCTGCTGGCTGTGCAATGGCAAATAGTGTGCATGAAATTATTTTTTTCAGAATCATACAAGCACTTGGCGCATGTGCGAATGTGGTTTTATCGCGTGCTATTGTTCGAGATCTCTATGTAGGCAATGATGCAGCCAAAATGTTATCGGCTTTGATGACGGTCATGGCTGTAGCGCCACTCATTGGTCCAAGCCTAGGTGGCGCGATTCTTCAATTCGGAAATTGGCGAAATATCTTTGAAGTGCTGGTAATTATTGGCGCTTTAACGCTTTTTGCTATGAAAGGTTTCCCTGAAACGTTAAAGCCTGAGCTACGCAAATACCAAAGCGTTAAGGAAATATTAGTGACCTATGGCAGTCTCCTGAAAAACAAGGTTTTTATGCGTTACGCCGCTGTCAGTGGTGTGTTTTATGGCGGCATGTTTGCTTACATTGCAGGCACACCTTATGCGTATATCACGTACTACCATGTTTCCCCTCAGGCCTATGGTGTGTTATTTGCGTCTGGCATTTTGGGTATCATGATCACGAATCAAATCAATTCTAGATTAGTCACAAAATTTGGCATCTCAAACCTTATTTTTGCAGGTGCTTTAATCTCAACTGTCGCTGGCATATTGCTTGTACTCAATACATTAACAGGTGTCGGTGGTCTGTTTGGCTTGGTTGTTGGCCTGTTTATATTTGTATCGTGTACAGGATTGATTGTTGCGAACTCTATAGCAGGTGCACTTAGTTCTTCAGAAAACAATACAGGTTCAGCTTCTGCCTTGATTGGTGTATTTCAGTACGGAACAGGCATATTGGGATCAGGGTTGGTAGGGATTTTTGCAGATGGAACACTTTGGCCGCTGGTACTCGTTATTACTATGTTCGCTCTTTTAACTTTGTATTGGGCAGTCAAAATTAAAACAACTCGATATTAACCAATCAATTTTAAGCTTTTTATTAAGTGAATATAAATTAAATTGGCAATCCTTACGAGGGTAAGTGAAATGAAGATAAAACAAATAATTGATGACACAGACTTGGCTGACTTTTCCTCAATCATGATGGAATTGCGCACGCACATAGACACTCATGAAGAAATTGTAAAGCGCATGCATACTCAAATGAGCACAGGTTATTGCTTGTTAGGTTACTGGGAAAATGATTTACCAGCTGCTGTTGCGGGTTATCGAGTACAGGAGAGCTTAACGCATGGAAAGTACATGTGTGTAGATGATTTTGTAGTGAGTTCAGTAGTACGTAATAAAGGCATAGGCTCAAAATTACTTGATTATCTACTTCATTTAGCAAGTCATGAAAATTGCAATAAATTAGTACTGGATAGCGCTATGTCGAATCATCTAGCACAGCGTTTTTATTACGGAAAAAATATGAAGGCTACTGCGCTACATTTTTCTTATGACTTAAATTAAATTTAAATTATTTCAAAGGAGTGCATATCATGCAAAAACGACAACTTGGTTCATGTGGTCTTGAGGTTTCACCCATAGGACTTGGGTGTATGGGTTTAAGTCCGGTATATGGGGCTACGGTTAGTAAGGGTGATGCAATCTCGTTATTACGTTCATCTTTTGATAATGGTGTCACATTCTTCGATACAGCAGAAGCTTATGGTCCATTTACTAATGAAACGCTTGTAGGTGAAGCTTTGGCGCCGATTCGCAACCAAGTAGTGATTTCTACAAAATTTGGATTCGATATCGACCTAAGTACTGGCCAACGTCGAGGTGGTGTGAACAGTCGTCCAGAGCATATTAAGGCCGTAGCGGAAGCATCCCTCAAACGTCTTGGTGTAGAGGTGATAGACCTCTTCTTTCAGCATCGTGTCGATCCAGAAGTGCCAATTGAGGACGTTGCTGGTGCAGTCAAGGAGCTTATCAAGGAAGGCAAAGTTAAGTATTTTGGACTTTCTGAAGCGGCGCCACAGACAATTAGGCGTGCGCATGCAGTTCAAGCAGTAACGGCGGTTCAGAGCGAGTACTCATTGTGGTGGCGAGGCCCTGAGGCAGAGATTCTGCCGACACTGGAAGAACTTGGTATTGGTTTTGTACCGTTTAGTCCACTCGGTGCAGGATTCCTGACAGGAAAAATCGATGAGAATACCAAGTTTGACAGTTCGGATTTCCGTACAATGGTTCCACGCTTTGCACCAGAAGCGCTCAAGGCCAACCTTGCCCTAGTCGATCTAGTTAAAGCTGTAGCAGCACGCAAAGGAGCTACGCCGGCTCAAATTGCCCTTGCTTGGTTATTGGCGCAGAAGCCATGGATCGTGCCCATCCCAGGAACTACGAAGCTGCATCGTGTTCAAGAGAATCTTGGAGCGCTTGCTGTCGAACTCAGTTTGGATGATCTTAATGAAATTAATACCTCTTTGGCAAAGATGTCTCTTCAAGGAGCCAGGTTGCCTGAAAGCGTACTGAAAATGACAGGGCTATGAAGTTATTTTGTTTCACGAAACGCTTATTAATTTTACTTAGAGGTAACATTTTTTTATTAGAACTATACAGGTCAGTATAGTGTATGTATACTAACCTGTATATCTATAGATAGATATACAACCTCAATAAATCAAAGGAGCACAATATGAAATACAGTTTATTAATTGCATCATTATTAATGAGTACATCATTCAATTCTTTTGCCGATGAAGCTAAAAACCTTTCAGTGCATGAGAAGGTTACCATTAATGCCCCTGCAGCCAAGGTTTGGGAAAAAGTAAGTAACTTTAATGATTTAGGTGCATGGCATCCTGCTGTTAAATCCACAGAAATTGTCACAGGAGAAAACAATAAGATTGGTGCTGAACGTCTGTTAACACTTCAAGACGGTGGAACAATTAAAGAGAAATTACTTGGCTACAACGCAAAAGCAAAAACATTCAAATACGCTATCATTGAAGGTGTACTTCCAGTAACCAGCTACGTTTCATCAGTGACAGTTAAAGCTGTCGGCAAAGATAAATCATTAGTTGTTTGGGAAGGTGCTTTCAAACGTAAAGATACAGCTACTACCCCAGCTGAAGGTCAAGATGATGCGACAGCAGTTAAAGTCATTACCAGTGTTTATCGTGGTGGTCTAGATAACTTAAAGAAAATCTCAGAGTAATTCTTTGAGTATTTATTGAAGACCAGAGACGCTAGGGCATCTCTGGTCTCATTAATTCCTGTTGTATGAGTCAATACATTGGAAAATATTTTCCTTAAATTTACTAAAATTCTTAGACATTTCCAAATGTCTGCTTTGGGCCGAACTGATCTTACCCACGTTTGGTGGACACCGCGAAATTAGGCGGTTGTTAAAACTTCAAAAACCAGCGGTGCTTCATAACTAATCGTTGAGTGACACCGCTGACGGTTGTAAAACACTTCCATATACTCAAACAAGCTGGCTCGTGCCTGATCACGAGTTTTATAATCACAATGCATGACTAGATCTGTTTTAAGCGTATGGAAGAAACTTTCCATTGGTGCATTGTCCCAGCAATCTCCCTTACGACTCATGCTTTGACGTATATTATACTTAGTAAGGTACGATATTCAGATGCTGCATAAGTTGAGCCTTGATCAGAATGCAATATATCCGGACCTGTTCCACGCTGACAAACCGCCATATTCAGTGCATCTAAGGCTAGCTTACTATCAAGGTTCTTGCTCATCCCCCAACCAACCACTGCACGAGAATATACATCCAGAATAGCGGCCAGGTAAAGCCATCCTTCGTGTGTAGGGATGTAGGTAATATCACTTAACCAACAAACATTAGGCTGCTCTGCCTGAAATACTCGGTTGAGTAAGTTGGGTGAAGCCTTAGTTTTACGTGAGTCGGTAGTCACTCTGAATCGCCTAATGGCCTTTGGCATGATTTGCGCCTGACGCATAAATTTAGCCACAGTATTCCGACTGCATATGACGCCCTGAGCACATAGCTCTGCATGAATACGCGGTGCACCATACGTATACCTGCTTGCGGTATGAATGTCGCGTATATGAGCAGTTAACACTGCTTGCCTTTCACTGCGTTCACTTGGCTCCCGACTGTGGGCGGCATAGTAGCCGCTGGTCGAGACATTAAGCACATGACATAGGGTCGTGACAGCATGACTGTGTCGATGAATATCAATAAAACGGCACTTCACGCTGAATGCCGCGCAAAGTAAATGGCCGCTTTTTTTAAAATCTCATTCTCCTCCTTGAGTTTAGCGTTCTCACGCTGTAGTCGAAGAAGGTCATCATCAACTACTGGCAACCGTTTGGGGGCACCAGTTCGCTCCTCTTGTTCAAATTCAAGTCGCCATTTGCGAAGCTGATTCACTCTAATGCCAAGTTCGCGAGCAATCTGTGCGTTAGGTCGCTCACCTAACGCTACCAATCGCAATGCTTCCAGCTTGAATTCACGACTATATCTTGTATATTCTTTGCGTTCCATGTGACACCTCACCTCTTCTAGACATAATATGCCTTCTTAGAGTGTCCACCAAACGTGGGTAAGATCAAACGCTACTTATTCATATCGACATTAGGCGGCCCAAAGCTGCCGTTTAATCTTACTGTTAATTCCCAATAATTATTGAACTTCAATTACAATTAATTCAAGCATGCTGCGTCTCTATAATAACTGTTGGGCATTTTAGTCCGTATGAATACACACCTCGCCGCACTTGGAATTTCTAGCGAATTGATAACGGCGCGTGGCTTACGCGAATGCGAGGAAGCTACGACACTTGAAATTGCTGAAGTTGGAGCGGAGGGGCGAAACCATTTGCTTATTCCTTTGGCAGCCCGCGCATGGCGACTCCTCAAGGCAGCGGCGCTCGATGACGGCATCGATCTATTCATCGTTTCCGCCTTTCGCAGCATTGACCGGCAAGCCGAGATAGTTCGCCGAAAGCTTGAAACAGGGGAGATACTTGAAAATATTCTCACCGCCTCTGCGCCGCCAGGCTTTAGCGAACATCATACGGGGCGCGCCGTCGACCTCTCAACTTCTGGTAGCCAAGCGCTCGAAGTCGAGTTCGATCAAACCGCTGCATATATTTGGCTCACTGAGCACGCTGCCAAATTCGGCTATTATCTCACTTATCCCATTGGCAACTCATGGGGTTATCAATATGAGCCGTGGCACTGGTGTTTTACTGACGCCCAAACCCACCACTCAAGCGGGGCGCGCTAAGGCGCACCCCTTAACTTAACGTTAGGCGTCAATCGAAAGGAAGGCATAAAATGACACGCGTCCGAGTTGAAGGATTTACCATCTCGCTTGACGGATACGGAGCTGGTCCGAATCAGGACATCAGGAATCCGCTCGGCGTGGGCGGGACAGATTTGCACCAGTGGTTAGTCCCGACACGCACGTTCCAACAGGCCCTATTTGGCGCCGACGGTGGTACAACGGGGATCGATGACGACTTCGCTGTGCGGGGCTTCAATAATGTTGGTGCCTGGATTCTCGGAAGAAACATGTTCGGACCGATTCGTGGTTCCTGGCCCGACATGAACTGGAAAGGCTGGTGGGGGGACAACCCACCCTATCACGTTCCAACTTTCATCTTGACTCATCACGCACGCTCGCCCATCCAGATGGAGGGCGGAACGACATTTTACTTCGTCACGGGCGGTATTCACGAGGCGCTTGACCGGGCGCGCGACGCAGCCAACGGAATGGATGTGCGCATTGGCGGCGGAACTAACACTATCCAGCAATATCTCCGTGCGGGCCTCATCGATGAGCTGCACATCGCTATCTCGCCGATCCTGCTGGGCGAGGGAGAGCGACTGTTTGAGGGGGTTGACTTGCGGGCTCTCGGATATGCATGCGTTCAGTTCGTTGCTTCGGAGAAAGCCACCCATATTGTACTCCGGAGCCAAGGGCGCAATGACACCAAACAACCGGTTGCATCGACCGGTTGAATCCAAGGCCGATTAGTGTCAACCCTAAGTAGTAGAATAACGGCCCAAAGCGGACATTAATTCAGATTGTAATTAAAAAAATTTAATTACAAAAAAACCTGCCCCATCTTTAATAAATTTGAAATCAACATTTTGCGTGGATTACAAGCTAGTATTACTGGGTTATTAATAAAAATATTTGAGTTTTAAGGAGACAGGCGCTTGCCGATTAGCTGGAACGGTAATCTTATAGCCTTATCTGTGTTGATAGCTATGTTTGGCTCCTTCACAGCACTTTCTCATGC
>JAZJZG010000098.1:0-10153 GCA_040389995.1 Pseudomonadota bacterium
AAGGAAAGTGACGTATGGCGGTATCGACCAAACAGCAGCAACTTGATAAAGAAGGCCTGTTAGTTGATGGTGCTATTTTGGAAATGGAATACCAGAAAAGTGCTCGCCACGGCATGGGGCAACGACCAGACATTATTTTTCATATACCAGTCGAGCATTCTAACGCAGTAGTTAGTGCAAATAACTATGCTGTTTGGGCGTTAAAAAGAAGAGCATCTATTGAGGATGCATTGGCAGATTTTGATAAGTTAAATCAGATGTTTAATTACCTTCATTACCCAATTGGTTTTTTTATTAATATTGATACTAAAGACCCAATGCAACATTACTATTCTGGTGAATATCAAAAGCAGCTTTTTTCCGTAGCTGTGTGTTTGGACAATTCTAAAATTGAAACTTATTGGGGAATTAATAATTGAACTAACGTTTTTATGTTGGGTGAATTGAATTCGCCAGTTTTTATTCGATAAGGATTTTATGACTACTGACTCAACAGATAGCGGCTCTGATTTACCTGAGGAAGGTAAAGCTGCGAAATCAATACGCGGGGCGCTCCAGATTGCAAGCGGAGCTGTGCCTGTTTTAGGTGGTCTGCTTTCTGCTATAGCAGGGGCATGGTCAGAACGAGAGCAGGCAAAAGTTAACCAGTTCTTTGATCAGTGGGTGCACATGCTGGAGGAAGAAATTCGAGAAAAAGAAGCCACAGTCATTGAGATTATGGCTCGCTTAGATCTTCAAGATGAAAAAATTGCAACTCGAGTAGAGAGTCAAGAATTTCAGTCGCTAGTTAAAAAGACTTTTCGTGATTGGTCTGGTGCAGAGAGTGAAGATAAGCGCGTTCTAATAAGAAATCTTCTTAGTAATGCAGCTGCTTCAACAGTTTCAAGTGATGATGTTGTCCGCATGTTTATTGATTGGATTAGCCAATATTCTGAGCTGCATTTCAAAGTAATTGGTGCTATCTATAATTCCAATGGTATTAGTCGCGGAGCTGTATGGAGAAAAATCGGTAAGGGACAAGTTAGGGAAGATTCTGCAGATGCTGATTTATATAAATTGTTGTTTCGTGATCTGAGTATGGGTAGTGTCATACGTCAGCACCGTGAAACGGATTATTACGGCAATTTTATTGCAAAACCTGCGGCAAAACGAGGGGCTGCGGGTAGTTCAAAGGTTCTTACGTCGGCTTTTGACGAGGAGGATCTTTATGAACTTACTGAACTTGGCCAACAATTTGTTCATTATGCAATGACGGAGTTAACGCCACGTATAGCATATACTTACACACCCTCTCAAAATGGGGGAGCTGCTAATCATTAGTTTGGTAGGTAGGTAATATATCAAAACCAGAGCAGATAAGATTACAGCAGTGTATTGAGAATTTCATGAAATCTATGGGATATAGCGATTTAGCAGACATCAATGTTTTACCAAATCACAGTTTGTATAGAATGAAGTGGTCAGTATGAGAAAGATATCGTTAATTTAGGTAATAGGAAATTTTCATTTATATTGGGATTTCTGTAGGTTTTTTTCACTTAATAATTAAAATTTTAAGGTATATCAAAATTTTTAAGATGAAAAAATCCTTGATTTATATAGGGGTAAGTTTTCACTTATTCTGAGAACCTACATTCTCAGCCAACTCCAGATAATTCTCAAAAGTCTATATTTTAGGAGAAAAGTAAAAGCCCATTATGGGCTTTTACTTTTTGAGTTTAAGATAACCGATGGCCGCTTTCAACTAACAGCGGATGAATACGCTTAGCGGCGTATCCGTCCGGTCGCGATAGGTCGTGCTAAAACTTTCCGGTAAGCCCGTTCGGCTAGCTCGGTAATCAATATACCAACTTTATGCCAAAATGGTGACACGAGAGCGTAGGCTAATCCTGCCACCCCGACTGCACCCACCATATCAAGTGGGAAATGTACGCCAAGGAACACCCGTGCCCAAGCTACGCTTAGCCCTGTTAACAGGGTGACAATGCCTATTCTGATCTCACTGTCGAACATCATTGTAAAGCCTATGCCAGCGAATACGACTAGATGGTCACTCGGAAATGATGAGTCAGCCGCATGAGGCATCCACATATGACCAAGTCCTATCATGAATGGACGTGGATGCCAATAGACTAGGCTGATCACTTGATTCAGCCCGACACCAAGTATCGCAACTAGACAAGCCTTGATTGTTAAATTCCGCTTAGTTGTATCTCCCCATAGCCAACTTGCAAGTAGTAATCCTAGCATCAGGTAGAGTAAATCATTGGCGATAATAATCGCTGCATCAATAACCCATTTTTGCGTACCTGCATCTGCGTTGATTTGTAAGAATAGCGATTGGTTGAAAGCCTCAAGCTTGTTCATGGTTTTTCATAATTCGAGTAGATTTTTTTACATGCTAGCATAATGGTGGAAGTTAAAAACCAAAAATGGAATCTCAATAATTATTTTTTGCATACCAATAGCGGTCACTATAAAACTACAACTTCCGGCTCATAGCAGGCATTCGGACTTCAAGTTTTTCTACGAACACCATAGTGTTTGCGTCCGTACTTGCTATTTATTACTATATGGACATTATGCTACGTGTTATTCAGACTGGTATCGACCCAAAGTGACCATTGAACTCACTCATTATCATCATCTAGTATCATCAGTCTTGGCTAAATAGTTATGTAGATTATACGAATGTATTCAGATAGCGATATAACCTATCGTTTAGTAAGATCGAAATGTTGTTTCAAGGGATCAAAATGAACTTCACCTTTACCGGGCCATTCTTAGTCTTCGCCTTTTTCTTTGGATTATTGTTATTCCTCAAAATAGGCCAGCGTATTGGGCTGGCTAGCGCCTCCGGTAGCCGCGCATGGGTCACTACAGTCAATGGATCTGTATTTGGATTACTGGGATTGCTAATTGCGTTCACTTTCTCGGGTGCTGCAACGCGATTTGAAGATCGTCGCCATTTGATCACCGAAGAAGCCAATGCCATTGGCACAGCTTACCTCCGGATTGATCAACTCCCTGCAGATGTGCAACCAGAAATTCGGGCGTTGTTTCGTCATTACACCGAGCTTAGAGCGATAACCTACAACGATGTTACGGACATCACGGCGACCAATGCCAAACTGGGCGAAGCTGAAGCAATACAGAAGTTGATTTGGGGGAAAGCATCCAATGCTTCACTTAGGCAAGATGCTCACCCAAGTGCGGCGACCTTATTTCTGCCAGCCCTGAATGAGATGATAGACATTGTGACTACCCGTGTCGTTGCTACAGAAAACCACCCCCCGTTAAGCATTTATCTGCTTCTCGCAGGGTTGAGCCTGATGGGTTCACTGTTGATTGGCTTCGAGATGTCTAGTGACAAAAAAGCCAAGTGGCTGCATATGATTGTTTTTTCGGGTGTCATGGCTATTGCAGTGTATGTCATCATTGATCTTGAGTACCCCCGCATGGGATTAATTCAAATTCACAGCGCAGATCATGTATTGACGGATCTACGTAAAGGCATGGATTGATATTTAATCAAAATGCAAATTAACTCATGACCGCTATTGGTCGTCTTCAGACATTATGAGGGGTTCGGCTCAAACGCTGTGAGGCGTTATTGGTAGTCACTGCCGAGACAGAATCAAATGGGTGGCTCGTGCCGAGGCTTTGTGCTTGACGCAGGCATAGCCCAAGGCAGGAAGATTTACACCTTCGAAGAGTCGCTCACCGGAGCCGAGCAGGATTGGTGATATGGCTATGTGCATCTCATCGATAAGGTGTTGGCGAAGATATTGTTGGATGACATTGACTCCACCGCCAAGGCGAACATCTTTGCCTTCGGCGGCTTCTCGGGCGAGTTCAAGTGCGACGGCAGTGCCTTCCGTCACAAAGTGGAAGGTGGTGCCCCCGTCCATGACAAGTGGTGCGCGCACGTGGTTAGTCAGCACGAATACTGGTACGTGATACACAGGGTTCTCGCCCCACCAACCACGCCAGCTCTCGTCTGGCCATGGACCACGAACAGGCCCGAACATATTTCTGCCGAGTATCCATGCGCCGACGTTCTGGAAACCTCGAGCGGCAAAATCATCGTCGATGCCCGTTTCCCCGCTATCGCTACCAAACAGCTTTTGCTGAAAGGTTCGAGTGGGAAATGCCCATCCATGAAGCGAAGTGCCGCCAACGCCCAGTGGATTGTTGATGTCCTGGTCTGGGCCAGCGCCGAAACCGTCTAGTGAAATGGTGAAACTCTCTACACGAAGCTTGGACATGATGCCTCCTCTCTGATCTGCGAGTAACTACGAAACTCGGTTTGTGACGCCTAACGTCTAACATAAGGGGCGTGCTATAGCGCCCCCGCTTGATGGATGGGTTACCGCATCAAAGCCGTCAACGGGCTGAAACTCGACGCAGGCTGAAAGAAAACTAGTCTGGACGATCCTTCGTTCCCAGCCATCACCTACGACCACCTGATCGAAGGCTAGGATGGCACACACAACCAATAAGGGCGACTGTGCCCACCGTGGCGGGGCATCCCTGACAGTCAAAACTCTAAAATGTAATTGCAATACTTGTCGCCGCTGAGCACATCAACATAACTGGCGATTATCTCTGGCGCAACAGCTTCAAGGTCGGTGCGGAGAAGTTCAGGCAGTTGCGAGTACTACCACCGGCTAGCTACAGCACCTGTGCTGCTGTTGAATCGGCGGACATGGCACCGTACCAAACGAGCAAAACACACAGCAGTCGCCCGGCTTCGGGCGCAACAGTGCCTTGCAGCCTGAGCACTCATAGTAGAACTGACAGGCATCCGTGGGCATGGTTTCCTGCTTCACAAAGCCGCAGTGCGGGCAAGTCAGCACGGATTCGAGGATGACAATGCTCATTCTCGAATCACCTCTGTACAGTGCGCGGATAGTCCGCCACTATCGATAGTTTATAGGGCTTTTCTTTTGGTATCGCTGTATGGATAGCTGTATTTGTAAGAGCCATAATAAGTCCTTTTGGGGCAGCTATTACCACTTTAGGGTTTAATCGTTAGATTTCCCCCAGAGTTGCCCTATTTAAAGTTGGATTTAGTAAGAAGACATTAGACTACTACGAATAAAAAGGCAATAAAAAACCCGCACTTAGGCGGGTTTTTGTACTATCCTGGATGTTCTAGGATATGTTAGTGGGAAAGAGGGACTTGAACCCTCGACCCCAGGATTATGAATCCGAGCCGACCCCATTTTAACTCATTGTTAAATATAGAGATTTTATTTAACTATATGTTTTTAATATGAATTTTAAAAATATATGTAGCAGTATGTAGCATCTTGTAGCAGTTTCTAGCATTCTTTCTGTTGCCCTGGTGTTGCCCCAGAAATAATTAATTCCTAGCTTTTTCTCTACTCTCAACCCACTCATTAATCACACTCACTCGCCAAACACTAGTTCGTTCGGTTAGCTTAATTTGTTTGGGGAATTTGTTCTCAGAAATCAATCTGTAAATTGTGCTTCTACCAATTCCTAGCATTGCTGCTAATTCTTTAATACGAATATATCTATCTAACATCATCTAATCCTCTCTTAATTTTGTCGATACAAAAGTCTTGTAATCCAGCATTGGTTTTAGGAGGTTGAATGGTAAATGTTCTTAAATCATAATATCGGTTAAACTTTAGTCAGAATTCATATTAAAAATCCCCTAATCTTTTAGGTATAAAAATGGATGAATCAATAAAGTCTAGAATTAAAAATCAAATTTTAAAGTTTGAGGCTACTCTTAAATCTGCAAAAGTAGATGATTTGTCATTCACTTTAGATTTTGAAAATAAAAAATATCGACAAGATGAGTTAGTAGGATTAATTCGAGATGTAGTCCCATATTTTGCTTTAACAGAAGCTGAAATTAATAGTATAGATAAATCAGAATTCAATAAAAGAAGCTTTACTAGAATTTCGGATGCTAATAAAAGTAGTAAAGGTGATTATGGTGAATTACTGTTATTCATTATTCTAAGTTTTTTCTACGATGTTCCAAAGTTTGTAACCAAAGCTAGATTACGATCTACTACTAGAGAACAAATTAAAGGATTTGATTGTGCTCATTTTTCAATTGAAAGTGGGGAGGTTACACTTTGGCTTGGAGAGGCAAAATTTCACCAATCAATTTCGACTGCAATTAGTTCGAGTTTTAGCTCATTAAACGATCACTTAAATGACCATGAAAAAATTAAATCAGAATTAAAACTTCTTGGCGGTGAAATGGAAATTAATAAATTATTGGATAAGGCTAGTTATGAAGCATTAAAGCCTTGCCTATCTGGGGGTAAATCGCTCGATAAAGTTAAAATCAATGTGCCAGTTCTTCTTACATATGATAGCAACACAATATTTGAATCTTGTGACACTGATGAGGCTGATACTGAATGCTCGGAATTTAAAGAAAAATTATTAATTGAATTAGAGAAAAATTTCACAAGTGTTTATGCTAAAACCTGGCCGTTAAAAAAGAATATTAAAATTATTTTCTTAATCTTACCTTTACAATCTGTGGCAGATTTGAAGAGCAAAATAGATTTAGTTGAAACCGCTATGAAGTTCTGATAAAAATAATTATGAGAACAAAAATAGAACAAAATTTGTTGGAAATAAAAACAAATAAAATTAACAGTATTGAATTTTTAGAAGATACATTGATTGAGACCTACCGACTTTTGGATTCAGAAGCAGAGTCTGATTACAATCTATGTTTATCAGTTATATGTCATATAGCAGATAGCAACTATGAGGATTTAATGGTTGATCAATTGCTTCATGACTGTATCGTGAAATCAAGAATATTTCTTTATGATGGGCTGCTTCATAAAAATCACAATAAATATAATCCACTTGTTTCAACTACAGATCAAATTATTGAAAGTTTTTATACTAGTGGAAATACAAATAGTATTCTTACAAAACCTCAGAAGCAGATTTTTGATAAATTCCAAAAAGCGAAGAGATTAATAGTTAGTGCACCAACCTCATTTGGTAAAACTAGAATTATTCGTGAAATTATTGCTCATAATCAATATCAGAATATAGCAATAATAATGCCCACGGTTTCTTTACTATCTGAACAATATCAGTATTTAAAGAAAAATGTGAGTGGTTATATTCTGTCCAAATCTTCAAAAGTAGTTATTCAGCCAAATCATAAATATATCTTAATTCTTACTCCAGAGAGAATAAGTGCATTCCTTGAAGATAATCCAGACTTTAGGATTGATTTCTTTGTAATGGATGAGATATATAAAATCGACTATAAATTACAAGATGATCGATTTAGAATTTTCTCAGATGTACTTTACAAACTGAGTAAAACAAACGCTGACTTTTACTTGATAGGCCCATACATAAATGAATTCAGCAAAAAATTTAGAGCTGCATTCAATGCAGACTTTATTAAATTTAATCTTGAAATTGTTCAAAAAGATTTTCATTTCTTTGATTCAATAAAAAATAAAGGAACTCATCAAGTTCAAGGCGAGGCAATTAGAATCATTGGAGATAAGTTTAAAAACCTTTTACGGCTGGTTACTCAGGAAAAAATTGACGGCAAGTTTTTGATTTATAGATACCAAAAACAATATGTAGAAGATACTGCAATTAAGTTTCTAGAAACATGGCCAGTCTCACAAACACACAACAAAGACTTGGTAGAGTATTTATCAAGTAACGTATCAGAAGAATGGGAATTAGTGTCTTGTATTAAAAGAGGTGTTGCTTTTCACCACGGTGCAATGCCTCGTCATATTCAAGATTTGATTGTCGATGAGTTTAATAGTCCTGGAGGGATCGATTATTTATTTTGCACCACATCATTGACTGAGGGCATTAATTCCGCAGCAAAAAATGTAGTAATTTATGATAATAAAATTGGTGGAGGTGAATTACTCAAGACCTTAGATAGGAAAAACATAGAAGGTCGTGCAGGAAGATTTATGCAACATTTTGTGGGCAGAGTTTTTCTATTAGAAACCAGTGAATTAGAAGATGACGATACTTTTGTTGAGATTGAATTTCTTGACTGTGAAAATCCTTCATTAGAAACACTGGTGCAGCTGGACGAAATTGATTTAACTGAAAGTAATAAAGCTTTAAAGCAAACACTTTCCTCAAAACTAAATGCATTTAATATTCCAGAAGCCATACTTAAGGTTAACAAGTTTGTTTGTCTTGATGGTCAGATAAGCTTAATAAATCACTTAAGAAACTCTAATACCTTAAATGAATATTATTTTAATACTTCACTACCAACTCTTGAATTAACAAGAAATTTGCTATCAGTAATATATGACTTTATTTTTACTGATCATGACAAAGGCAAAAATTTTAATAATGAAGTGGGGAAATCTATCCTCATAGGACTAACTAATTACTATATTTACTACCAACCCACCTTCAAACAGCTGCTAATATCAGATACTGTTGTTAATGCCCGAACTAAAGTTAACTCTAGAATTAGATTTGTATTTGACTTAACTACTAAGTATTTTGAATTTGTATGGCCTAGATACATAAAGGCTTTTGCTAATTTATTTAATTATGTTGCCCATGAAAAGAACTTGCCGACCATAAACTTAGATTTGTTAATTGCTCAGTTAGAGTACGGCACTACAAAATCACATGAAATATTACTTAGAGACTCTGGAATACCTAGGGAAATAATTAAGAAAATATCGGTGTATTTTAAAGATTGTGAAACCTTTGATGAAATTCAAGCAATAATATTATCCAACAAGAGAAAAATATATAGTTCTGTCGAGCCAATAGAAATGAAAATATTGGATAAATATTTGTAGACGACTATTTTTTAATCAAAGACCTGCCAATTTTTTAATTAAGTCAGTTTTTGAAAGGTCTAAAACAACTTGATTTATTAGCTCAACACCTTTGGCTTCGCTTGCCACTTCAGCAATAGCTTTTTTTAGTTCATTGTAAAAATTTTCATCACCAGTCAGGTGGTGCCAAAAATCTTTAGCAGTAAGTAAAGTGTAGTCATGTGAATCCCTTAAATTTTTATAATGACTACTTTCCTGCCCAGGCTCTCCGTATAGAATACCTACTACAAGATCATGCTGCTGAACTGGAAGATTATTTGTTTTGCCTAAGTTTTTCGCTTTTCTGAAATGATTATGAATTGTTTCAACATCATCTTTATTGATAGTGTTGGGGCCAAGTTTAATTTGACAGTATTTTTTTCTACCATCAATAGCATCAATAAACTCTATATCAAGCCCAGGCACCATTGAGCCATAAGATTTAAATACTTGAGAAATTAAATTCTGAATATTTTGCCCAAATGAAGTTGAAATTGACTGGCCAAAAACCCTAGGGTAAACAAGTGCTTTTGCAACTGATTCCGCAGTAAGCTCACCAGTCATATAAGTAGCAATATATGGTACTAAAAATGGATTTATATCAAACTCTTTTGGGTTTGATAGCTTTTTAGTGTTTTCAATATGCTTGGGGATAATGACAGTTGCAAACCAAGTTTTAACTAATGCTAGTATGTTTTGTCTTTCTTGTTCAGTCATTAATTAAATCCTAATCATTTTTATTAAAATGGATTTTGTCACGAATATAGCCAAACATAAACTTCTAAACTGATATAAAATAACCATAACAACAACATTACACATGGTTATTTATGAAAGATCACTATTCTCTATCAGAGGTTGCTGACATGCTAGGCACAACAAAAGAGACCCTAAGACGATGGGATAAGTCTGGAAAGCTCAAGTCAGTAAGGCATCCAATCAATAATTATCGTGTATACCAAACAAATGATTTAGCACAATTTGAAAAAATAGGTTTTATTTTGAATGCTCCAATTCAGCAGCAGGATGAAATGCCATTAAAAGAATATAGCTCTATTGAGCTATTTGCTGGTGCAGGTGGTCTCGCAATTGGATTGGAAGAAGCAGGCTTATCTAATATATTGTTGTCTGAAATTGATAAAAATGCATGTTCTACTTTAAGAAAAAATAGACCCGAATGGAATGTAATAGAAGGTGATGTGGCAAATATTGATTTTAAACCATTTAAAGGTAAAGTCGATGTGCTTACGGGTGGTTTTCCCTGCCAAGCATTTTCATTTGCTGGTAAAAGATTAGGCTTTGAAGAT
>JAZJZG010000098.1:10163-12619 GCA_040389995.1 Pseudomonadota bacterium
ATGCAAGAGGCACTTTGTTTTTTGAGTTCGCTAGAGCAGTAAAAGAAACACAGCCTCTAATCTGCATAGGCGAGAATGTAAGGGGCTTATTTCAACACGAAAATGGTAAAACTATTGAAGGCATGGTTTCTATTTTAGATGAGTTAGGCTATGAAGTGATTCCTCCTAGAGTATTAAAAGCAATTTTTTACAATGTTCCTCAAAAAAGAGAAAGAGTATTTATTGTGGGTCTAAGGAAAAATGCTAATTTAAAATTTGATTGGCCTCTAGAAAACCAAGATATATTGACAATTAAAGATGCTCTTAAAAAAGGTAAATTATACAAAACGGATGTTCCTATTTCATTAGGTCAGGCATATCCAAAAAGTAAAAGAGAAATTATGGAGTTAATCCCACCAGGCGGTTATTGGAGAGATTTGCCAATTGAACTACAAAAATCTTACATGAAAGGTTCATTTCATTTAAGTGGAGGTAAAACTGGAATGGCCAGAAGAATCTCTTGGGATGAGCCATGCTTAACACTAACTTGTTCCCCAGCTCAGAAACAAACCGAAAGATGCCATCCTGAGGAAACTAGACCATTTACAGTAAGAGAATATGCAAGAATTCAAACTTTTCCAGATAGCTGGGAGTTTGTGGGTGCATTAACATCTCAATATGCTCAAATTGGCAATGCCGTACCCGTGAATCTTGCAAAAGCAGTTGGTAAAGCGGCAATTAAAACGTTAAATAATTATTACAGACAACTGGAATTACAGAAACAAAATAGTGATCTTATTAGTGCAGATATGTCATTTGATGAAGTAGTAGCATAGTGTATAAAACCTAAGTTAAATAATCTGAATTTGGCTTTATTTTTTAGTGTGTTTCTTTAAGGCAATTACGGTTTGCCAAATTAGACTTGTGAAAATGATATAGAAAATAAGGCTTATAAATTCCATTTTATTAGCTAAAGCATTCTTGAATGGCAATATACTTTTCGCAACTAAGTTGACCCCATCTGCTAATCCCGAGATCGCATTGTTGGCACTAGGCATGATTTTGTAGAGTAGGTTATTTTCATAACCTACTACTATTAAAGTATATACAACTGATAATGCAACAATCCAAAGAATAGGCTTAATATAACTTTGACCAAAGTTAGATATATATTCATTTAAAAATAAAATAAATCTTTCTTGGTATTGGTCAGTATCTTTTAGCTCTTCTTTATATTTTTGCATCTCAAATACAAAAAATTTGTTTGCTTCAATATTGTTGCCGATTTTATCAAACGAGTTTTTAATAATCCTAAAAGTTTCTCTATTTGTGTTGTTAGTATGAATATTAATGTTAAGAAAATTAGGGGCTTCTTTTAAATTAATATTTTTAATGTCCAAGCCTGAGTTAAAAGTTGTATTGCGAAAATTAACAAAACTTAAAAACGTTGCATATTTGAAGGTGCTGATATTCTGAATAGATTTATTATCTATTGAGCCAAATTGACATTCTTCAAATCCAACAAAGTCTTTAAAAATACTTTTACTCATGTTAAATCGGTCGAAATGTGTTCCGAAGGTATCTACGAGACCAAAGTGATTCGTATCATCCACATAAAAACTGCTAACTTTGTTATTCTTGAATTCAAATTTTGAATTGAAAATTGTCGCACTTGAATGATAAATATTGATTTTGCAATTATTTAAAATAAATTTTTCGTGGAATATGCATTCGCTTAATTGAAAATGTTCAATTAGAGTATTCGCAGAATCCGTATTATTAAATAGTGTTTTTTTACATTCAATTCTATGAAATTCTAATTTTTGTTTGAAAGAGCAATTATTAAATAACGTGTTGTCTAAAATATAGTTTTCATCATCATTACTACTGTCATCAGATGTTGCAGAAACATATTGGTGAAAAATACATTCTTGATATAGAACTGAGTTAACGTTCTCTAACAATAGGGAATTGTAGATATACCAATTAGCATGAAATTGGCAGTTTTGATAAAAACATTTAACTCCACTTAAAGAGAGGCTATGTGTGTGAAAATCACAATCTATAAAGTGTATAGAACCTAATTTTTGCAATACCTTTAAGTAATCATAACTGTCTCTCTCATCTCGTTCTGGAAACTTTATATTTTGTAGAACTACAGGTGACTCTTTTGCAAACTTAGAAATATCATTTGCTAAAACCTCACCAGTGCTTAAATATTTACTGAATGTGTCAATATTTATAGCATTGCTTTGATCTTTGTATTGGAACGGAAACTCTGCAATTTCTTTAATTAGTGTAGAGAAAAATGGTCTTAGAATGCCAATATTACTATCGTAATGGTAATTACTTTTTTCAAGATGCAGTACACATTCACCTTTGTCGCCAAATGTATCCAAGGCACAATCAATTATTTTGCACTTAGCCAATTCTGTTCCTAAATTTCAAATAGTTTTTAAATATGTATATGAATGTGA
>JAZJZG010000098.1:12629-14801 GCA_040389995.1 Pseudomonadota bacterium
TACAAGTAATTTGGGTAACTTGATGATAGCCCCTTTTAATTTGTTTATTCAACATCAAGTTTTCTTATACTTAGTAAATTAAACTTATAATCTCTTGTTGTTAATGAATGTCCTAGTTTTAAATCTATGCCTAAAGAGTTCCTCTACATCCAGGATATGCAGAACATCCCCAAAATTCATTTCCTGCATTAGCACCTTTTCTAGCAGTTCTTTTTACCATAACAGAACCACACAATGGGCACTCAGGGTCTGTTGCTACTGGTTGCTGATAAGCACTTGGCTTCTTTATGTTTGGCTGCACCTGAACCCCTGCAACCATCTCTAACAGTTCTGAGCCATCAATTAACCAGATAGGTTTATTTTCAGCAAACAATCTAGCTTCAGCAGTGTAATTACCACTACTCACAAAAATACAGTCATTAGCTCTTTCCGAAGTCATCACACCATACAGCTCACGAATCAGTGGCACACCAATTGAGAATGTTTTCCATCGCTTACATTGAACAATAGACTTCTTACCATTTTTTGTTAGCACTAGGTCAATACCACCATCAGCACCGCCACCACCATTTTCTCTAACTGCAAATCCTTTTCGTCTAAAGGCTTCACCAACTAACAACTCAAAATCTTGCCATGACATATCACGGATAGATTCAATGCCAGATTGCTTATCTAATAACTTAACTCTCTTTTTACTTTTGATTGTTGAAACACATGCACCAATAATGAAAATTACAGGGATTACATATTGAAGGAATTTTGAGAAAGTAATAAAGAGTTGCTTAGGAAGAGAATTCGTTGCTGAGTATAAATCGGTAGCAACTGGTAAAGCTTGAATGGCGAAATAATGGAAAAAGAAATAACTAATAATTGCTATAAATAAACTAATTTTCCAATTAATAGAAGAAGCAATATCAAGTAAATCTTCAACAGGGGATGTCTTTTTTCTACGAGCCATAAGTTATTAATCTCTTATTATTGGAGATTACATTATTATGGATTTTGATGTTTTTTGCTAACAGCTCTTCAGAAAGGCTTAAGCACAGGATTAGATGTCAATTATGTTGAATAAATGAGCGAAATCAACAGGATAAATCGCATATTTTAGTGTTTTGTTGCCCCAGAGATACCTCTAAAAAGAGCGAAAAGTAACGATTTTTGACGGTTATTTGTTGCCCCACTGTTGCCCCAGCAAAAAAGACAAAGGGCTTCCGAAGTGGTTACTAACCTCGGAAGCCCCGTCATTGTTGGTGGTGAAAGAGGGACTTGAACCCTCGACCCCAGGATTATGAATCCTGTGCTCTAACCAGCTGAGCTACATCACCATTTAAATCGTGTGAAATTTAAAATTTCAGTAAGGGCGCAATTCTAGAGGTTTAGTGAATTAATGTCAAAGTAATGCAGAGATATACTCTAAAAAAGAGCAATAATTTTTGCCGAGTGCTTTGCATATATGGTTGTTATGATGTTTGAAAAACAAAAATAATCAAAGATGTAACAATGAACGCACACGCAAATCGATTACAACTACTGAGTGATGGTAGAGCACATTATCTTGAATTGCTCCGTAATCATTAGTTTTCAATACAAGTTTGGGTTGCTTATAACATCGGGCGGTGGTGGATAAGTTATTTGCGTTCTATCAACGTGGGCGAAGGCCGTAAGTGTATGTAATTTGCGCTCCTTAGGCCCAATAATATCTTCTACTTGAATGCCTCGCACAAGAAGCGCGTCGCCAATCATAGAGCGATGACAGCGCCAAGGCACAGCTTCGGCGCACATCAGGACACAACGGTCAGTGTGCGCCAGATTCACGATCCATTGAATGTTGTCGGCAAACTCTGCCGACTGCATATAATCTGCATAGCCTCGAAAAGAAAGATTATGCCAACCTGTGTTTGGTGAATCGGCGTGCGCGTGGCGTAAACCTCCGAGGCCAGGAAGATGAGTGTAGAGCATTTGAACCGCGGCCAATGACGTGGGGAGTGTGTCTTGATTGAACTGGGGATTGTGGTACGACCGTGGTACAGTCCTCACATCAAGTACTCGAACAATCTCATTGCGTTGGAGCAAATCAAGGAACGTCACTAGTGATCGATTCGAATGACCGATTGTGCGGATAAGCGGTTTGCTCACTGTGATATCGTCACGCGTGATGCAGGGTTTCATCAT
>JAZJZG010000098.1:14811-33164 GCA_040389995.1 Pseudomonadota bacterium
TGCGCCATGCAATAAAATGGTGACGAGGACAGAAGCGTCTTCTAGTGCCGTTAGTGTGTGTACTGTCCCGCCGGCTAAACATATCAGGTCTCCTGCACGCATCAACTGCTTAGTTCCAGCAGCCGTAAACTCAAGACTGCCTTCAATGCATTGGACAGTAATTTCCCCTGCAACCTGGTGCTCCGGCACGGACTTATTCGCCAGCAGAACCATTCGAAACACTTCAAGCCGGTTCGATTTGTAGAGAGTTCTGGTGATTGCGTTCTTGAAGTTGTTTTTAAACGGGCGAACGTCCACCAACTCCCCAGACAATGCATGATGTAGAGCCATATCCACTCCTTATATAGATTTATTTGCTCATCAAGTATATGTAAGTCGATGATAGTAATCGTAACAAATAAATCATTATATTGATCGTAACGCTTAAGATATACGTACCTATACCGTGGATATTATTACTGAATCCATCAGTGAATGGTTATTGTGGAGGCTACGCTCGCACCTACGTATGTTGATGCTTGTGTAGCAAGTTGTGCCATACAGCTTGATGAAGAGTTTTTGCGGGAGTGTGCATGCAGATATTTACATGCAAAACTGCTGCAGATTGCACGTCTAGAGATGTGCTTTAATGATCTATATGAAACTTTGAGCTAATAAAAATACCTGCTTTGGCTGATTAGGATTTATCCCTAATCTTTGCCATTCTTTCTCGCCACTCATTGAGCTGATCATCTTCGAGTTCTAGTTGAAATGCCAATGCATCTTCTTTGCTTAACTTGTCTTTTTCTAATCGGCGCGGCAGTTTTCCGCTCATTCTTGAGAGTAATCGCTCCTCTTCCTCTGCTGTTAGCATTTGTACTTTGTCTAAATATTCCTGGCTGGCAGATTTAATTTTCATAACGCTACATCCTCATGGTTAGGCGCATAATTAACTACCATTATTATCATGCCCACAAATATAAGAATTATGAATTTTTTATGACAATGCTGGTGTTAGCACGTAGTTGTGAAATAGGCTATTCGGTAGTGATGGTGGTGTCCATAATCCAATCCAGCAACGGTGACCACTGCTCCAAATCCTGCGCAACCAGTGATGGGCGCATATCAAACAAACTTAGGCCTTGTTCTGCCGCCGTGATATAAACCTGCGCATTACGTAAAGACGTTAACACCGGGAAGCTGGTCTGATCCATAAATTCGAGTAGCTTGGCGGCGGAATGGGTGCGGCTATTAACGCGCATACCTATCAAAGCGACAAAAGTCTTTTGCTTACGGACGGCTTTTTCTTCCATTAACAGGTTAAGAAACTCTTGCGTTGCACCGATATCGAAAGCTGATGGCTGTACCGGCACAATCACACAATCTGCCTGTTTCACTGCCTCAGAGAGTTTTTCATCGCGGAATCCGCCTGGTGAATCCGCGATGAGCCATTCTGCTGTTGAGTGCGAGGATTTATTTTTATTGTGACTATCAATCAATGGAAAATCAGCCGGGCGGCGTTGCAGCCACTGTGTTGCTGATTGTTGGCGATCTAAATCCGAGAGCACGACTTGTTGACCACGTGTTGCGAAATAGCCAGCAAGATTGGTCGCAAGCGTGGTCTTGCCGCTGCCACCTTTGGGATTAGCAACAAGTATGTTTTTCATGAGTATTTTCCAATGGATTAAGAGCGTACGTAAAATAAATCATACTGTATTTGCAACATAAAAATAAAGTTAACTTTTAAAGTCAAATATCCAATTAAAAAACTCAAAAGAAATTACCCGGGAATTACCGCAAGATAAATACTGTTGCTTGGACATTTATACATGTAGGCTTAACTTTTTGTATGGCTTAAATCACGTAACTGAAACTCAAGCGTTCTAATTCGCTCCAGAAAAATCAGGGTCAAACTTAAGGCGTTAGGCTCAAGCTCGAAATCATGTTTTAGCCGGGATAGGGTGCGCACGGATATGAGGCAATGGCTGTTGAATTGCCAAGTCTCAGCAAGTTTGCTGGTAGCCGCGTTATTCGGTATCAGTGCGCCACTTTCTACTAGTAAGTGCAGCTCTTCTAAAGTAAGCCCCGAGAGTTCGATGAGTTCATTCAAAGACACTTCATGATGCTCATCAAGCCACATTAATTCAGTATGATCATAGGTCATCATGTTGTTCCTACTCGAAATGTGCACGTGGATTAAACGTAGAGTGATCGGCCAACTCTTTAAGTAATTCGCGTTCTCGGTCAGTGAGATTTGCCGGCATTACAATTTGCGTGACGGCAAAAAGATCGCCATGCTCTTGGTTCTGTTTGGGCATGCCGCGCTTAGTGATGCGCAGTTTTTGCCCGCTACGGGTGCCGGCAGGTACTTTGAGATTCACTGCGCCGGCTAATGTCGGCACCTTAATCGTTGCCCCTAAGGCAGCTTCCCATGGACTGATTGGCAGGTCGATAAAAAGATCGTACTCAGTGACACGAAAAAGCCGGTGAGGAATAAAATTGATATTTAAGTAGAGATTACCGTTTGCACCACCATGAAAGCCTTTGCCGCCTTTACCACGTAAGAGCATTTTTTGACCGTTTGTTACACCTTTTGGAATGCGGGCTTTGAAGGTATGCGGTACCTGCCTCAATTGGCCTTGCGTGTCATATTCAGGCACAGTAAAACTGAGGCCTATCGTGACGCCATGGTTCGCATCTTCAAGAGAAATGTGGGTCGCTAGTTCATAATCCTGCCCAGGAACAGGCATATTGTGGTGTTGGCTTTGTGTATGATGTCTGCCAGTGGAAAAACTAGCAAACAAATCAGCTAAATCGATGTCATCAAATGAATATTCCTGGCTACTTTGGTTTTTAGCCCAATTTGGCGGTGGTGTGAATTCTTGACCGGAAGGGTGACGACCTAGTGCATCGTAGGCACTACGTTTTTCCTTGTCTTTCAACGTGGCATAAGCCTCACCGATTTCTTTGAATTTCTCTTCACCTGCAGGGTCGTTGGATACGTCAGGGTGATACTGGTGCGCGAGCTTACGATAAGCCTTTTTGATTTCATCAATGGTCGCCGTGCGGGCTACACCTAGCGTTTCATAATAGTCTTTAAATTTCATAGGCGCTTAACGGTTGTAACGCATCAAGCTTGATGGTTCAATCTATGAAAATGCGTCCCATAACATTTGCCGCAAGGTGGAATATGACCGGGTTTGTGGAAATGTAAATATGCTTTGCACTTATCGCAAACCAAAGTACCCAGGCCGATAATTTCGCCGGTGTGATACTCCGCATGGGCGACGGATTGCTGGAGTTTTAGCAGTTCCAGTGTAGTTTTGTCGGTGGCTTCTGTAAAGTTTAGCCATAACTCACTTTTGATTAGTGCGATATCAAATCCCAGCCAATCTTTTAGTTCTTTACCCGTTTCGCTCAGGTGATGTGCCGCGTCTGTTAAATCCCGCTTTATTGATTGTTTTATCTTGCTGATTTCACTGGAATAAGGCTGGCTAGAAGTTTTGCTAGTGTCTTCGGTATTATTGTTAACATCGTCCAGTAGCTGATGAATACTGGTATCAGCCTGTTTGGATTGATGTAGTGCCTTCTCTAGCGATGTTTCGTAGACCTGACCTAAAGTACTATCATCCGGTGTGTCTTTATTTTGTTGCGGAAGCGTAGTCTTATTCATGATAACAGCCTTTCTAGAAGGGTTGAATATGCATTAATCAGATTAAAAAATGGCTTAATCAATCGAAATTCAAATCCACATTAACTTGATTTGCTTAAACCATCATACTACTAAATATAATAGATTCAACTCTGCGCTATAGCTTTTATCATTATTTGCCATGTGCGGCAGCGCTGAATTGGTCTACTTTAATCTTAGATTAAAGCTCCACCATGTCAAACTCAGACTTGTCTGCGCCACATGCTGGGCAAGTCCAGTCTGCAGGTACATCTTCCCAGCGCGTGCCTGGCGCAATACCATCTTCTGGCCAGCCTTTTTCTTCTTCGTACAACAAACCACATACCGAGCATTGCCATATTTTCATGATTATTCCAGTTTCATTATTTTTATTAAATAATTGTTTCTTATACATAAGCTTAAAGGCTTACAGCGTAAAAGCCAATTATAAAAAAGGGTATTTAAGAATTAAATTAGATAATAAAAAAGTCCATATTACATGGACTTTTTTATTATCTTTATAGATTACTTAATTGCCGCAATAGCATTTTTAACGCCTTTTGCATAAGCTGGATCAGCTTTAGCAAATTGTGCCAACATGCGCTCCTGAATACTTGCATTCGCTGTAGATAGACCGCCCGCGATATTTTTAAACAATTGTGCTTGCTGGGTATCGTTCATAATGCGGAATAATGCCCCTGCCTGTGAGTAGTAGTCTTCCTCACTTTGGTCATGGTAGCCAATCCAAGCATCAGCTAATGCTGGCATAGGCGGTGCTGCAACGTGCGGTGCCGGCACTGGCGCACCATCATTAGCTCTATCATTAGGGTAGAAATTCGCAGCACTTACTATAGTGCTAGGCTCATTATTAACATGACCTACAGGGCAACCTATGCCTGCAAACGCACCATCACGTTGATAGTGGTGGACTGGGCATCTCGCCGCGTTTATTGGAATCTGGTTTACGTTCGCACCAATTCTGTAGCGATGGGCATCTTGATAGGCCAGTAAACGACCTTGTAGCATTTTGTCTGGTGATGCATTGATACCCGGCACAAAGTTACTTGGCGCAAATGCTACTTGCTCAGTTTCAGAAAAATAGTTGTTCACATTACGATTCAACTCGAGCTGGCCTATTTCAAGCAACGGGTAATCCTTATGTGGCCATACTTTGGTCAAATCAAACGGGTTGATATGGTAGGTTTCAGCTTCAGTTTCGGTCATGATTTGCACTGCAACCCGCCAGCTTGGAAAGTCACCACGATCAATAGCTTCGACCAAGTCTTTCTGTGCACCATTGGCAGGCATTTTAGCCGCTTCTTCACTCGTTAAGGTTTTGATACCTTGATTGGTTTTAAAGTGCCATTTGCACCAGAAACGTTCACCCTTAGCATTGTAAAAACTTAATGTGTGGCTACTAAAACCATGCACGTGACGATATGATGATGGAATGCCACGATCAGACATCAATATCGTCATCTGATGCAGCGATTGCGGGTGATTTGCCCAAAATTCAAATGCGTTAGCTGGGTTAGGCAGGTTGGTGCGTGCATCTTTCTTTTGACTATGGATAAAGTCTGGAAACTTGATTGGGTCATTCAAAAAGAACACTGGTGTGTTGTTACCGACCATGTCCCAATTACCCTCTTTGGTGTAAAACTTGATTGCAAAACCACGAGGGTCACGTGCGTAATCGCTGGAATCTTGACCTCCACCTACGGTGGAAAAACGTAAGAATACATCGGTTTTTTGACCAACTTCCTGTAAAAAATTGGCGATAGTATGATCTTTTAGGCTTTTGGTGATGGTAAAAGTACCATGCGCTGCCGTGCCGCGTGCATGTACTACGCGCTCAGGAATGCGCTCGCGATTAAAGTGCGCAAGCTTTTCAAATAAATAGTGATTATCGTAAGTTAATGGACCGCGTGGGCCGACGGAGATACTGTTATTGTCATCGGCAACCGGTGTACCTGCTGAGGTGGTTAATGTCGTTTTACGCATATTACTCTCCTATTGTTGAATATATGTTGAGTACGGTTTGCTGTTAATTAAGTCTAGGTAACAATTGGATAATAGTTTTTTAGGTAATTAGTGTGTCAGGGCGTACATATCAGTATTTCAAAGCTTTTTAACGGAAGAGCTGTTTTATCAAGAAAGCTGCTGAGATGTTAATCCATTATGTTATTCCTAATAAATTTAATTAGCACGTGATGAATCATAGTTAGTAATTATTGATATGTATAATTGAATGTTCAAAACTTATTGATATGTTAAGCTTATCAAAGATTGATATTTAAACTAGGAAACTTGATCATGACTTTGAGTGAATTGCGTTTTGTCGTGGCGGTAGCAAAAGAGCGTAATTTTAGACGTGCCGCAGAAAAATGCTTTGTCAGTCAGCCTGCATTAAGTTTAGCTATTAAAAAACTAGAACAAGATTTAGGTGTGTCGATTTTTGAGCGTAGCCGTACTGATGTTAGTCCAACGCCAATAGGCGAGCAGATTATCGAGCAAGCCATTCGTGCGATCGAAGAAGTCGCACATATTAGAGAAATAGCAAAGCAAGGTAATAATCAATTAGGCGGTGCGTTTAGGCTTGGTTTAATTTATTCGGTTGGCCCATATCTGCTGCCGGAAATTATTCCAATTTTACGTCATACCGCGCCAGATATGCCGTTAGATATAGAAGAGAACCTAACTGCACAGTTAGAAATCCAGCTCCGCAGTGGTGTGATTGATGCAGCAGTTGTGGCGCTGCCATTTGAGGCAGCAGGCATTAAAACCATGCCTTTGTATGATGAAAAATATGTCGTGATGGTGCCTATAGGCCACGCTTGGGCTAACCGAACATCGATTAAAGCTGCAGATTTGGCCGACGAAAACGTGCTGCTACTCAACAGTGGCCATTGTTATAGTCATCAAGTGTTGCAAGCTTGCCCGGATCTATCGCGTAAAGGTCAGGTGCTACAAGGTAATTCATTAGAGACGATTCGTAATATGGTCTCTTCCAACCTGGGCATTACGGTATTGCCGTGTAGTGCGGCGACTGAGCGCCATGTAAATCCATTAGTGAAAGTGATACCGTTTGCAGCACCTGTGCCGGTGCGCAGGATTGCCTTGGCTTGGCGTAAAAGCTATGCGAGAGAGCTGGCGGTGAGTTGTTTGGCGGATGCGATTAAGGAAATAAAGTCGGAATGCTTGGTGTTAATTAAGTAATCAGCTAATAGTACATGGAAAATAAAAAAGGACGCCAAAGCGTCCTTTTTTGTAACTTAACTGAATGAATTCAATTATTTGTTCATTACATACATTGTAACTTCGAAACCAAAACGCATTTCAGTAGCAGCTGGTGTTGTCCACATTTTAA
The DNA here is from genome assembly GCA_040389995.1 of Pseudomonadota bacterium. Taxonomy (GTDB): domain Bacteria; phylum Pseudomonadota; class Gammaproteobacteria; order Burkholderiales; family Methylophilaceae; genus Methylotenera. Next base: position 21,828 of record JAZJZG010000098.1, read on the forward strand.
TTCTCCTAAAGTTATTTATTAAGTACTACATAATCTATGACTTAGATAATACAGAGTTGTTATAAAAGCCAGCTATGTATAGTGATTAAATAGCACTCATGATTATCATTAGTGTAGCTTGTGGAAAATTAGTAGGTTACAAACACACGATAACCAGCAACCGTCTCACCATGTGTGGTCATTGCCAGCTTGATTTTAACTTCTTCACCAGGCGCAAGGCCCTGCGCAATATTGGTATTTAAAGCTAAGTACTCGCTGGGTTTGAAAAAACGTCTTAACTTTGGTTTATCCTCAGTATCGGTTAGGGTCAGCTCTAAGTTAGGATAGGCCTGACTAAAGCCAGCCTGGTTGATCAAAGTACTGGATAAGCGCATTAGGCCTACGTAGTCGGTATCTTCCTGAATATTAGAATCGTCAATGACGATAAATTCAATTTTTTTAGGTAAGTCTATGCTGCAAGTAATTTTTTCACAGGCTTGCACTAGGTAAGGCTTGGTCTTCGGGTAATAAATAGCGATTTCGTTACGTAAAAAATAAATGCTTTGCACTATAGCGACTAACAATAATAGTACAGCAAATACAATCATCAACCAGGTAGGCGGTGCTTTAATGCTTCTTTTAGGGCTAAGTTTAGATTTGTCGGCTAAGTCAGCAAAGTTACTAGGTTGAGGGTCGCTAATTAGTGCATGGTTTATTTCTTGGCCAGCGTCAGCACTGTCGGCGTTGTCAGCATTTGTGCCGATTTCGATTTCACTGGTGACAATATCGGGCTCAGTATCGCTTAGTAGCACTGCATCTGACGGATGGTCGTGTTTGAGCACAATATCGCCAGAGATGATGTTGTCTGCAGCCGTTACATTATCTTCAGATTGATTGTCTAACTCGACAATTTGCTGCGTGGCATCAAAAACATTCAGGCAATTGCCGCAACGAACTTTACCGTTGTGCTGGTTGAGCTGTTCATCCGTAACAAAAAATTGCGTCTGGCAAGCAGGGCAGTTGGTTATGGAGCGCATTTTTTAGTGCCTGTGAGTAGCACCCAAGCATCCATGTACTGCGGCTGATCCATCGTGAACCATTCCGAATATATGGCAGAAACGTCGGCTGCCTGTTCTTTTAAAATGCCAGAGAGGGCAATTTTACCGTTTGTCTTGCATGATTTTGCCAACGCTGGCGCCAGTACACTTAGTGCGCTGGATAAAATGTTGGCGACTATAATATCAAACTCTTGGCTTTGATATTTCGCGGCATGGTAAAACTCGGCGACTACCTGATTTTGTTCAGCATTATATAGGCTAGATTGTATGGCTTGCGGGTCAATGTCTGTGCCAACGACACTGCCTGCACCTAGTTTTTTAGCGGCAATCGCCAAGATGCCGGAGCCACAGCCATAGTCCAGCACGGTGTGTTGCGCAGATACCGTTTGTGTAAGCCAAGCCAGGCACAAGTGCGTGGTAGGGTGACTGCCTGTACCGAAAGCCAAACCGGGGTCTAAAATAATATTGATGGCGTCTGTATTAGGCGCGCTGTGCCATGTGGGTACTATCCACAGCTTATCGGTGATTTTGATCGGGTCAAATTGTGATTGCGTAGCACGCACCCAATCTTGCTCTTGAATACTTTCCGTCGAGTATTGCAGGTTGGCTAACTTGGTTTGATGTTGTAGATTAGCCATGACCTGGCTGATGTCGACATTTTCATCAAATAATGCACTGACTAAGTTTTGCTGCCAAATGCCGGGTGGCGGATCGCCTGGCTCACCAAATATCGGCTGCTCATCAAGCGTGTCTGCGTTGGCGTCTTCAATAATGGCCGAAAGTGCGCCAAGCTCCATAAGCGTGTCGCTAATTAAATCAGCGGTATTATCTCGTGCTTCAATTTTTAACGACACCCAAGCCATACTCAAACCTATTTACGTTTATTTGTTATAGATGCCAAGTTTTTGCTCTAGGTAATGAATGCTGGTGCCACCTAAATGAAACGCGGCATCTGCCATTAAATCAGCGTGTAAAGCAACGTTGGTACTAATGCCATCAATCATCATCTCAGATAGCGCAATGCGCATGCGGGCAATTGCTTGCTCGCGTGTATCGCCATAGGTAATCAGTTTACCTATCATAGAATCATAATGTGGCGGAACCGTGTAGCCAGCGTAAGCATGCGTATCTATGCGCACGCCAGGGCCGCCCGGCATGTGAAACTTATTGATTTTTCCGGGAGAGGGTACAAAGGTATATGGATCTTCTGCATTAATCCGGCACTCAATCGCGTGGCCTTTTAGCACGACGTCTTTTTGGCGGAGTTTAAGTTTTTCACCAGCGGCGACAAAAATCTGTTGCTGTACCAGATCTATGCCGGTAATCATCTCTGTCACGGTGTGTTCGACTTGCAGACGTGTATTCATTTCAATGAAATAGAACTCGTTGTTTTCATATAAGAATTCAAACGTACCAACACCACGATATTTGATCTTACGGCAAGCTTCGGCACAGCGTTCGCCAATCTTGTCACGTAATCTGGCGTTTAATAACGGTGCTGGCGCTTCTTCAAGGATCTTTTGGTGACGGCGCTGCATAGAGCAATCGCGTTCGCCTAAGAATATTGCATTACCATGTTGGTCGGCTAATACCTGAATCTCAATATGACGTGGTTTTTCTAGGTATTTCTCCATATAAACCACAGGGTTGCCAAACGCTGCTTGTGCTTCTGTTTTAGTCATACTCACCGAGGTTAATAATGCCGCTTCAGTATGCACCACCCGCATACCGCGCCCGCCGCCGCCGCCTGCTGCCTTAATAATGACTGGGTAGCCAACTTGTTTTGCCGTTTTAATGATTTCAGCAGGGTCGTCTGATAGCGCACCATCTGAACCTGGCACACAGGGTACTCCTGCTCTTTTCATCGCTTCTTTAGCAGAAACTTTGTCACCCATTAAGCGGATGGTTTCAGCTTTAGGTCCAATAAATACAAAGCCGCTTTGCTCTACACGCTCTGCAAAATCAGCATTTTCTGATAAAAAGCCATAGCCTGGGTGAATGGCTTGCGCGTCAGTGACTTCAGCGGCGCTAATTACCGCCGGCACATTTAAATAACTTTGGTTTGAAGGCGCGGGCCCTATGCAAACAGATTCGTCTGCCAGTTTTACGTATTTAGCCTCACGGTCAGCTTCTGAGTGCACTGCCACCGTTTTAATACCAAGTTCGCGGCAAGCGCGTTGCACACGCAGGGCAATTTCACCGCGATTAGCGATTAAGATTTTGTCAAACATAGCCATGTAAATTAAATCCTAGCTTAAGCGATAATAAAGAGAGGTTCGCCGTATTCAACCGCTACGCCGTTATCTAATAAGATTTTTTTAATGACACCTGCTTTGTCCGACTCAATTTCGTTTAACAGCTTCATTGCTTCAATGATACATAGTGTGTCGCCCACTGCAACGGTATCACCTACTTCAACAAAGGATTTTGCATCTGGCGAAGGTGAGCGGTAAAACGTGCCGACCATAGGCGATTTAACTGCATGGCCTTCATCTACCACTGGCGCTACTGCCTCTACAACTGCCGCTGGTGCTTGAGCTGCCGGTGTATATTGCGGCACATAATTGCTGAAGTTTTGGTAAGGTGCACCAGCATTGTTTCCTGGGCCGTTCGATGTAAAATTGCGGCTAATGCGTACCTTTTCACCGTCTTCGGTTAATTCAAGCTCGGAGATGCCTGATTCCTCAACCAAATCAATTAATTTTTTAAGTTTGCGTAAATCCATAATAACCTCTAAAAATCCAGTTAATAATAATCTTGTTATAATAAGTGGTTGATACTAAATAAATAGCTTAAGAATGTTTGTTGATATGCCGAATGGCATAATCAAGCGCCAAGGTGTAGCCATGTGCGCCTAAGCCACTAATGACACCAACTGCAATATCAGTAAAGTAAGAGTGATGACGAAATGCCTCACGGGCATAAACGTTAGATAAATGCACTTCTATGAAAGGTACTTTAACCGCAGAAAGCGCATCACGCATTGCAATAGAAGTATGTGTAAAAGCGGCTGGGTTAATGATTAAAAAATCTACTGGCTGGGTTGCAATTGTCTGAATTTTACTTACAAGCTCAGCCTCAGCGTTGCTTTGAAAAGCCTCTAATGCAATATTCGCTTGCTTGGCACTGGCAGATAAAGTGTGATTGATACTGCTAAGCGTGGCGCTGCCATAATGTTCCGGCTCACGTAAGCCCAACAAATTAAGGTTGGGGCCATGCAGTACTAAAATAGATTTAGCAGACATTGCGCACCACGGTTTTGCATAGTTTATTGCGTAAATTGCGATAATTCATAAACGCAAGTTTGCCGAAGTTAGTGCGTTTTGTCCAGCTACATTAGTATAATTAAACGAAATTAGCCAAGATTAGCTATTTAAGTGGTTGATATTACTAACATATGCTGTCATCAATAAAATGCAATCTTAATGCGCTAATAAACTATCCAGTGTAGTCTCTAAAAGTGTTTTATTGATACGGCCAAAGTAGGTTTTTACCACATTACCTTGAGTATCGATGATAACGGTGTAAGGTAAGACGCCCTTGTTATTTCCCAGTACGCTGCCTAGCGACATGCCTTCTTCTTCAGCCGCGAATAGCGGATAACTGACTGGAGTAGATTGTGTAAACTCTTTTACTAGTGTTTGCTCATCAATCGCTACGCCCAACACCACCACATTTTTGTTTTGGTAATCTTTATGTAACTGGGAAAGCTCCGGCATCTCTTCGCGGCAAGGCGGGCACCAAGTTGCCCAAAAGTTAAGTACGATTATTTTGCCTTTGTATTGGCTGAGTGCCTGCTTTACACCGTTTTCATCCGGTAAATTGGCAGCAAACAGCATGCTGGTAGAAAGCGTTTTATTTTCGTGGTCTGAATGACCATCTGACTTATTAGGGTTCAAAAAATAATAGTAAATGGCAAAACCCAAACATAACATAACGGCGAAATAGATGAAGTTTGAGAGTATTTTCTTGAACATGGCTTTTAGTTAGAATGAAATGATTGAAGTTAATGTTTAATCAGCTTACCAAGTCAGCGTTTGGCAAGCGTAGCGCTAAAACGTGCAGCATCTTGAAAGCCTATAGTACGAATACCTGTAATCTCTTGTCCATTTGCATCAAAAAAGATAATACCAGGCGGGCCAAATAAGCCAAAATGCTTGAGTAAGGCTTGGTCATCCTTGTTATTTTCTGTGACATCGGCTTGCAATAAAACAGTGTCTGCTAACGCAGCCTGGACTTTAGTATCGCTAAAAGTGAGTTTTTCCATTTCTTTGCAGGAAGTACACCAGTCTGCATAGAAATCGAGCATCACAGGTTTACCGTTGGCGGCTTTTATTGCAGCGTCTAAGTCTGCTACAGTTTTTACGCGCGTAAATGGCAGATTGTGTTCAGCACTGTTAAAGCCTAGTAGCTTATTAACCGGCGCTGTAACGCTGTGAGGAAGCACAGGCCAGGCGATATAAGCTGCCATTGCCAGCATCACTACACCAAAAAAGTTACGTACTACAGTCATCCAGCCGCCTGCTTTAGGCAGCAGGCTGCCAGCGGATGCGCCTATAATCAGTAAAGGAACCCCCATGCCTATGGCCAGTGCAAATAAACCTGCACCGCCAAGTAGTACATTATGTGTTTGACTGATGTAAATGAGTGCGCCCGCTAGTGGTGCCGCTACGCAAGGACTGACGATTAGCGCAGAAAGCGCGCCCATAATGAATACACCTAAAAATTCGCCACCCTTGAGCTTATTGCTGGTGGCTAGCATTTTATTTTCAAAGCTGGTGGGTAGTTTAAGTTCATAAAAACCGAACATCGACAATGACAGCAGTACAAATAACAAGGCGGTGGCACCTAATACCCAAGGGTTTTGTAATGATTGGCTGAATAAGCTGCCGGATAGGCCCGCGGCGATACCTGCTAATGTGTAACTTAGCGCCATACCCAATACATAGGCGACTGATAAGCCAAAGGCATGCAGTTTAGATGGCTTGCTTTGTTTACTTTGACTGCCAACAATGATGCTGGACAAGATTGGTATCATCGGTAATACGCATGGCGTGAGTGAAAGTAGCAGGCCTGCGATAAAAAATCCGGCGATTACTAGCCATAAGTTGCCAGACTTTAAAGCGCGCGTTGTGCTGTCGGTATCATTTTCGTTTTTTGCTGCTGCTGAGCTAATTACGTTGTTTGCGCTAACATTTGTGGCAAGTAAATCCACCGAAATAGTCTTCTTGATCGGAGCGTAACATAAGCCTTTTTCACTACAGCCTTGATAAGTGGCCAAGATAGTCACGCTATTGCCGGACATTGCGGCAAGCTTAATATTCGCGTTGAAATCATGGTGATACACTTCTTGTTTACCAAAATTAGGGTCTTCTTTGATTTCGCCGGCAGGTAAGGTGATAGTCTCAACTTTGTTATTATTTGGCTGTTGGACTTCAAGTTTAATGCGCGTATTGTATAAATAGTAACCGGGCGCGACTGTGAAAGCCGCTTTGATATTGCTGGCGTCAATGGCGCTCAGGTTTAGCTTGAACGCCACATCTGGCGGTAAGAAACTCTCGGTACTATTGTCTTCAATTAAAGGATTGGTAATAGAGCTTTTGCTGGTTTCATCAGCATAGGTATTGTGTAAAAAGCCAAGTGCAATCACTGTTATTAGGCTGGCGAACAAGTGCTTTAGTAATAAATTTTTCAATTAGATAACATTCCAGTTTAATAATTTAAGTTATTGTTATTATTGAATCTTGTAATTGCGCATTATAAACGCCATACACTGTAGATAGATAGTTAGTATATACGTTCAATGAATTGGAGATAACTTACACATGCGCTTGATAATTACGCTGGCTTTGCTGGTTTTTCCTATTGCTGAGATATGGATTTTGATCAGCCTGGCCCACCAGTACGGTTGGTGGCTGTTGTTATACTTAGTCGTGGTAGCATTGCTGGGCTTACAACTTATTCGTGATGAAAAGTTATTATTTTCAGGCCGTATGATGCAAAATTTAATGCAAGGCAGTCATCCGGTAAAAGCCTTGTTCGGCAGTGCACGCAATATCATTGCGGGCATATTGCTGATTATACCGGGTGTGCTTACCGACATCATTGCAGTTATTTTGCTATTGATCCCTGTGAATAGAGCCGAACACCATGCATCAAAACAGACGTCGAGAAAAGCGGCTAATGATGACGTGATTGAAGGCGAATTTCACCGTGAAGATTAAATAATAACCAAACTTGGTATCGCTGATAAAACTAAATAGTAAGACCAGAATAAGAACACATCTAGAAAGTACATGACATGACGCATCAAATTACTATTAAATCCAGTGGCCATAGTTACACTGCAAAAGCTTATGAAACGGTGCTGGAGTCTGCCATTAGTGCAGGGGTCAACATTCCTTATGGTTGCCGCACCGGTGCATGCGGTAGCTGCAAAGGTACTATCTGCAGTGGGGAAGTTGATTATGGTGATTATGCTGACGGTGTACTGACCGAGGCAGAAAAAGCGGCTGGAAAAGCACTATTTTGCTGCGCGCGGCCGCTGTCAGACCTTGTCATAGAATGTCGAGAGATCAATTCCAGCGTGATTCCGCCGCGGATTATTCCGGCACGTGTAGAACGTAAAGAGCAGCTATCACATGACGTGATGGCTTTATTTTTGAAACTGCCAAGTAATCAACATTTACAGTTTATGGCGGGACAATATATAGAGTTTTTGCTTAAAGATGGCAAACGCCGCGCTTTTTCACTTGCCAATGCTCCACATATGGATGGCATGCTAGAGCTGCATTTACGCCTGATTCCAGGCGGGCAGTTTACCCAATACGTATTTAATGAAATGCCTGATAAAGCCATTTTGCGCATAGAAGCGCCATTTGGTAGTTTTTATCTGCGGGATGATTCAGAAAAACCTATCATTATGGTGGCTGGCGGTACAGGGTTTGCGCCCATTAAAGGCATGATCGAACACATGCTGCATCAGAATGTACGCCGCAAAATTGTCTTATACTGGGGTGCCAGAACCTTGCAGGATCTTTATATGCCGGCTTTGGCTGAGTCTTGGGCGGCAGAGCATCCGCATATCACATATATTCCTGTGTTATCCGATGCGACTGTAGAAGACAACTGGCACGGCCGTACAGGTTTTGTGCATCAAGCGGTGCTGGATGATTTTGCTAAGGAGGGCTTGTCTGAGTATGAGGTTTATTGCTGTGGCGCGCCAGTGATGGTAGAAGTAGCACATGCCAGCTTTTTACAGGCAGGGTTAGCAGAAGATGCATTTTTCTCGGATGCGTTTAATTATGCTAAACCAGTCGCTAGTACCAAGGCCAGTATTTAATAATTGATACTAGCTCAATGATGGTTGTTTAACTGGTCAGGCGCTGTTTACCACTGACCTTTAATCAGGCGCTGCGGCTACTAAAACTTATAAATAAAGCTATTCAAATAAGGCAGATTGCTTAGACTCACTCGCCTTTTTTTGCTCACCTAGCGTTTGGATGAGTTTTTCAAGATCGGTGTTCTGAATCAAATCATGCGCACGTTTTGCTGCTGCTTCGGCTTTGGCAAAATCCCCTTCAGCAAGTGCGTGCATGCCTTCAAGTAAGGCAGTGTTACCGTCTTTTAACCATTGCGCTTCTTTTTTCCTGCGCCTGTTTGCCGGTAGGCGCCGTAAGAATAGTACAAATCTTAAAAAGAAGTCGTGGGTTGACTGACTTCACTGCCGACTTGGAGAAGTGGATAGCTAAAAATCCTAGTACTATTAAAATCAGCAAAAAGTTGAATGAAAATTGAAAGCGATAGGGCGAGCGTACAACTAGCACATAGCCTTGATTGTTACTGGCCAACCATACTACAGTCACTAGCAGTAACAGCATCAGCGACCACCAAAAAAATTTGCGTTTTATTAGGTGCATCAAATATGAGGTCTTTGAATTGAACGATTTGAAATTAATCATCATGCCTAATTGCTTTTTTCAAGACTTTGTTTATAACGGCTCACTGCAGCCAAGCTCTCGGTGAGTTTGGGCAACTCAATACCAACATTGCTTTCAGACAGTTTTTTAAGTAACTTGAGTGCTTTGATGGTGCTAGGATGTTTGGTATCAAAATACTGGTTAAGCCAATCGCCCACGGTTTTAATATCAGCGTTGTAGCTTGCTTCATCATGTTGCAATAAGGCAATGCGCGCGGTGAGTAAGCGTAATTTTAAGTTTTCGCGCAGATAAAAAGCGTGGTCTGCAGAGAGTAGTGGCGGCTCGGGTCTATCAATACGTTCTACCGTGACTAGGTTTTTAATATCATTCCACACCGAAAAAGCAAATTTTTGCACATTGTTTAACTTGCCAGTTTGCGGTGGTTTATTTTGTTCAGTCGCCATTGCATTCAGGGTAGGCTGCCGCTCGCTGATTAACGGTAAAGTGGCACATAAACTTCCCAAACTTTCAAGTTGTGCGCTGATGCTCATCACATCGACTTGAGGTAATTTGTGTAAGCTATCAATTTCGGTGGCAAGTGTTTCCCGTAGCTGCCTGGCGCGTGGCAGGTCTATTGGCTCTAAGCGATCATCTGCCGCTTGCAAAGCCAAGAGTGCAGATTTTACATTGCCTGCAAGTTGTAATTGTTGATTGGCGGTGGTTAATAATTGCTCCACTTCCGCTACGGCTGTAGCTTCACGGTTTTCTGCCAGTTGGTCGTATAGGGTTTGCAGCACGTCTTGCTGGTCGCGGGACTCTTCTAGTTTTTGCTCTAGAATCACTGTGCGGGCGTTGGCCTGCGTACTGCGTTCATCGGCTTCTTTTGCTAGAATCAGGCTTTTCTGATTAAGTGCTTGGTAAGTTTCCAGTTTCTGGCTGAGCGATTTTTCAATCTCGTTAAATCGTTGACGCGTATTCAACCATTGCCATGCCAGGGTAAATAGCGCCACTATCACTAGTATTAACGCGGTATTGGCAAAGAGTGAAGGCTTACGTACAGGTGTCTGTGTCGGAACTGGCGCTGCTGTAGATTGTTCGTCACTCATTGGTCGAGGTTCACTTTTAAATAAACGCTTGTTGTAAACAGGCTAGCATCGCGTGATCGCCAGGTGCGCCAGCAACCGTTACCTGCAAGCCGATAGCTTCTTCAGCAATCCGGGCATGATTCACGAAAATCTGTATGTTTTGTATCCAGTCATCACTGCCATTACGCGTCATTGCCAACAAATAGCGCATCGCTTCAGAGCTGGTGACTACAATTGCCTGTAGTTGCTGATTTTTCCATAGCTGTTCTAATTGCAGACAGTTAGTTTGTGGATTCACACGTTGATAACATTCGGCAAAGATGACTTCTGCGCCGCGCTCTTTCAAAGTATCGGCCAAAACTTCGCGACCACCCACGCCACGAACGATCATCACTTGCTTGTTTTGCATGGATTGCATTTCGGGCAAAGTTAATAGCGACTCACTATCAAACCTGTGTTTTGGAATCAGTATTTGCGCTATACCGAATTGCTTCAATTCGTGGGCTGTAACCGGGCCTATTGCCGCGAATCTTAATTGTGGCGGTAATGCCTTGAATTGGGCTAACACACGCGGCATACCATATTGCACGGCGTTGCTACTGATAAAAATAGCCCAATCGCAAGTTTCGAGTGCGGATATTGTGTGGTTAAACAAGCTGTAATCCGGCAACGGCGTGATGTCTATCAGTGGGAAGCTAATAGGCTCGCCGCCGTTGGCGCTAATTAAAGCGCTTAGCTGAGTTGCTTGCGCTATTGGCCGTGTAATTGCAATGCCGATATTTTTGAGTGAGTTCTGCATACTTCAAAACCGACTGATTATTAGGTTAAGCATAATCAAGCGTTAGTCTAGCAACGCTAAAATCTTATCCGCGCCTTGGGCACGTAGCTGGTTTGCCAATGCTTTACCTAAAGCTTCGGCTTGATTTCTGTTACCGCTAGTGGTTTCAACCAGCATTTGTTTGCCATCGACACTTGCCACAAAACCGGTGATGCGGATATTGTCGGCTTCGCAAGTAGCATAGGCACCTAGCGGCACCGTACAACTGCCAGCCAGTGCGCGGCTCATACCACGCTCTGCCTCTACGCATACCTGGGTATCGGCATGGTTGAGCGGCGCAAGCACAGCAAGCAAATCCCTGCGACTCGCACTGATTTCTATGCCTAGTGCACCTTGTCCAACGGCAGGGATGCTTAATTCAGGTGAAATTGCACTGCGGATGCGCGTTTCAAGGCCAAGTCTAATTAAGCCCGCTGCCGCTAGAATGATGGCGGCATATTGGCCTTCATCCAGTTTGC
>JAZJZG010000099.1:0-2179 GCA_040389995.1 Pseudomonadota bacterium
TTCAGGCACTTAGCGAAACCGGGATGCGGTGCGATATAAGAGTCCAAGCCGAAGGAATAAATGGAGCAGACCAGGATGAATGTAAAAAATATCTTGATGCCATGCTTGGCAATTACTTTAAAAACACTATGGCAGCGTGCCAGACACTTCTAAAATGGTATGAAAATAAAAGACAATTTGTTATAAGTCACCCATCATATGCTAGCACTGACGTAGACAGCGCCACTAAGCTAGTGAAAGCAATGAAAGCCATTCAGGCCTCATGCTCCCCCGATAATTATCACGATCGATACCCGTATTTAACACAACCGCTAGATCACATTCGTGCCCTTTCGGAAATGAAATAACTGCAATCAAACATAAATCTAACCCGCCTAGCGCGGGTTTTTTATTACCTTAAAATCAGCTTTAAGCGCCTAAACCCTGCACATTTGCAAGAATAGCAAAAAAATAAATAAAATATTAGTGTTTTACTATTGTATTTTGAATAGTGTTTTACTATTATTCTCCCATCGACATCAAATCAATGGGAGCAAAGTCATGAACAACCAAGCACAACCAACCAGCAAAACCACCCTACGCGACCGCATTAGCGCCAATGTCCCAGCACCCGGCCAAATCTGGCCAGGCCAGGGCGGCGTTTACGTGGGCATCATGCGTGACGGTGATAACTACTGGCACTTGATTATGGCCACCGGCGTATCAGGTGTTACCAGCGCACACTGGGGCGAATACGGTATTGAAATACCCGGCGAAGTCAGCCGCCGCGATGGCTTGTACAACACTCAGCTAATCCTTGCTGCAGATCCTGCAAACAAAATCGCAACTTATGTCGCCCAGCTCGAAATTGATGGCCACAAAGATTTTTATTGGCCCGCTCAATGCGAAAACAACCTCATTTTTATTAATGCCCCGGATCACGTAGGAACCGGCTGGCACTGGAGCAGTACTCAGTACTCAGCTCGCCTCGCGTGGATACAGTACTTTGATGGTGGCTACCAGGACAGCAGTCACAAGGACACCACGTACGCAGCCAGAGCAGTCCGCAGATTACCCATTTAGCCATTTAATAATTCGCATCTACGCCCTACTTTTCGCGCGCAGCGCTTCACGATTTTTTTTGGAGGTAAATCATGTGCACAGTTGGAATACATCCAGCACTACAAAAAAAACCTTTCATGCTGGAGCGCCTACAGCGCGAATTTAATTTAGTTCGGGTGGAAGGCAAATACATTCACCTAGTAAACGCATTTCTGCGCAAACCAGGTATTACACAAGCGCCCAAGAAAGCCGTTGCCCACTTCAGCCCAACAAATGACGGGGGCAATGCAGCGTGAAGATAATGAAGCTTTTAGAAAAGCTTGAATTGTCTTGGCGTAATGGCGCCTACGTTCAGTTATTCACTGATCGCATTAGCAGCTTATGCGAATTAAAAAGCTGTACCGAAAATGATTTAACCCTACGCGAAATACTCAGTTGCGTTGAAGCCACCGACTTTGAATATAGCGAAATATTTCCAATTCTGTTTCCCGGGGTAAAAGGTGAAACCATGAGTGAAATTGTTGCAAATCACACAGGAGCAATTGTATGAATATTAACGAAAAAATAACCGAGCTACAGAGTCTTTTTTTATCGCTCAGGTTTAATGGGCAAGCTGAGGAGGCCGCTGCAATTAACATTATCACAAAACTCGAAAGTTTAAGGCTTATGCCAACTCATGGTGAAATTACTGAGCACAAAATTGGTAAAAAAAATGATGATGGCAAAGCTAAATATCATTTATTGCCACTTGCCGCACTTGAACAAGTTAGCCTGGTATTAATGCATGGAGCACAAAAATACGGCGAAAACAATTGGCAACAAGTAGAAGGCTGGCAGCACCGTTACTACAACGCATCTTTACGTCATTTGTTTCAATGGAAAACAGGTGAAAAATGTGATTCGGAAAGCGGTATAGGACATCTGGCGCACGCAATTTGTTCACTCATGTTCTTAATAGAAAAAGAGCGTAGTTAAACCATCATGAACACACAACCAAGAATTTTGCGCGCAAACACTGGCTATCAGCTTGGCAACCTTTTAGTAACAGGATTACCGGCCCGCCAGGCGCAAACGCTTTTATTGTGCGCGGACGGAAAATCCGAAAAAGAAGCGGCTCGGGAGCTGAATTGCAGCCCTA
>JAZJZG010000099.1:2214-3103 GCA_040389995.1 Pseudomonadota bacterium
GACACCAAAGTTAATTGTCCGAGCATTTGAATCTAAAAAATTGCAGTTCTTGCATATGTATACCGAGCTTCAAAACGAACCCTTCACACCAAACGAACTACAACAAAAAGGAACTCACTCATGAAACCTTTGATTGCTATTACCGGGCCACACAGCATCAGAACTCGCGATGTTGTAAAAACGTTACTGACTGCTTTGAAATTATTGCATATCAATATACGCCAACCAATCGTGGATTTTACTGCCGATTGCGTAAATGTAGACCCGTATCACTTAGATCATCACGTACCTTTGCATCAGTATTTTTCTGAATGCGGCGTTACGTTGCGCGAGATGCAAAAAACAATCCATCACTATCTGTGCCTGGCAAATAAAAATTATTTAACGGATTTTGCAAAGAAGGAAATGGATAAAAATAACTTCCTTTTTCTGCACGGCGCCTGCGGATTTATTGTGAGCAATATCACCACTGAAACAGAGGCCGCTTGGGTAAGAAAAAATAATGGGCTTTTAATTCATGTAAGCGAGCACGGTTTTTTGGCCAATGAACTTAGTCTTAAAAAACAACCTGGTGACGAAGAAATAATAACCTGCCGCGAATCGCCTCCAGATGTGCAAAACCTTGCAGGGGTTATTAACAGGATATCCCAGCACCTGCAGCAATCAATTAACGCTAAGGCAGCGTAAACATGAGCCACCCACCATTGCCAAAAGATTGCTACGACGTGGAAACAGTGTCACATCTTTTATCAATCAGCGTGGTGGAGCTATACAAGTTTTTACGAGAAAAAGACTGGCTACACAACAAAGCCTTTAAAAATGATAAGCGTCATAACTTGCCCAAAGACTGGACGAAAAAAACAGGGTATCTAACAACGCAGGAACGCGG
>JAZJZG010000099.1:3144-4052 GCA_040389995.1 Pseudomonadota bacterium
ACAACGCTACTGGGTGGCAATATTCACCAGAAGCGGTTTACAAGCGATAGCAAAGATGATGAATAAAGAAATAGATCTACCGGCGCCTATTCCGCTAACACTGGAAAATGCGCAAAAAATACAAACTCAACAACCGAACACCAGGGGCAATGAAGAGCGCGAGAAGTGTATCCGGGATTTAGCGGCAATGGGGATTCCAATTAACAAAGCAAGTGGCGAGAACTGATTAAAAAATATTTAAAAATATCAATCTCATTAACAGCATAGGAACTGAACATGACTCAGGAACAAATTACCTCTGACACAGAATTGCTCGGCGTCAATCTTGCCACCAAAACAATGGGTAAAGATTTACTTGGCTTCATTATTCAGGAGCTGAAAGTTTTACCAAAGTCTTGGCAGCAGTTGGGTGAACACGAACAAACCGAAGTACTTGATCGCGCAAAAGAAAGAGTTGAAAACCTGATTGCAACTGCAATCGGCATTATTTTTGCCAATGGGTGCGTGTCGGTTATTGCGGACATAGAAGGCGTAGCCATTAAAGACCACATCAAAGTTAGCTTAAAAGTATCTCGTACCAATTCAAGCGAATCCATGCAAGAGCTGTTCAGTGCTCACAATCAGCCATGCCGAATCGTACTTGCAACAGCTATGAATTACACAGCAGGAATGCATGAAGTGAAAGGCCAAGCGGATCAAGGTGAATTGGCGCTTGACGATGGCGATGAACTAATCGGTGAAGCAATCACATTTGTCCGGCAAAGCAATAAAACATCCATAAGTGCGCTGCAAAGGCATTTACGCATAGGCTACAACCGAGCGGCACGTATTATTGAAGCAATGGAAAAAATACAAGTTGTTTCAGGAATGGCGCCCAACGGCTCACGCGAAGTTTTGTAAGCGAATTC
>JAZJZG010000100.1:0-1092 GCA_040389995.1 Pseudomonadota bacterium
GATGGCTTGAATGCATTTATTGCCGACGTAAGCCAGCATCTTGAAGGTTTGCGCAATATGATCTCATTAACTACTCTGCCACTTACTTGGGCAAACCAAGTGTTAACCGTGGTTGCAGGCGTAAAGAATGACATTAATGTGTTGATGCAAGTACCAGGTCAATACGCAGCAGCGTTAGGTAGCTTTGCCGACGTGTTGGGCTTTGGTGCTGACACGCTAGTGGCACGCGCGCAAGATCTGTCACACGGCTCACCAGTACGGCCATTAATCCACCCGCCATTGAAGGCAGCGCCAATACTGCAGTGACGGTTTCAGCGCTTTACAAAATCAACACCGCACGTGAAGCCGCTTTACGTAGCCAGATGCTAGTTGTTTCTGCTGCTCAGATAGGCTTGGCAGATTATGACAATGCCAATGATCGCGATGCGGTGTTAAGTAACATATTAACGGCCATCGATGTGCTATTGCCAAGTATGAATGATGCTGTTTTTCAAGCGGCGGTGTCTGCTCGCACGGCTCTGATTGATGCTTTACTAGACCAAGACTTAAGCCCGCAAGTTACACGTAACATTGCTAACCCAATGCCTAGCGTATTGCTAGCTCACCAAATGGGCATAGCTGAAGACGTGTTTATTGCACAAAACGGCGTGCGGCACCCGTTGTTTGTGGTTGGGCGAGTATATGGCTAAAGAGCTAGATAACATTGTAGAAATACGCTTTGACAACCAGCGTTTTGATTTTTGGAAAAAGGTATCAATTAGAGACTCGGTAGATGATCTATGCGCCTCCATCAATCTCTCTCTCACTGCGCCAGGTGCAGGTAAAAGTTTAGGCTATACAGCAAATACAATCGCTGAGGTTTTCATAAATAACGTGCTGGTTAGCACCGTGCGTGCAGATGCAGTTAAGCGCAGCGTGACTGACAATAGTCATTCAATCTCATTCAGTGCGCGCTCACTTGGGCGTGAGCTGGTAGATTGCCAATATAGCAAAACTCTATCTGGCATCAAGTTGGGTGAGATTGTGAAGCAGCTTTGTAACACGTTTAAAGTACCTGTGAAGATTGTTGGCGACACGGCCATAGTGCCGCAT
>JAZJZG010000100.1:1102-2598 GCA_040389995.1 Pseudomonadota bacterium
CTTACATTGCCAAGCAGCGCTGCCCCTGTTGCCACCTTGGTGATGGGCGAGCAGATTAAAGCCTACAGCATCAACGATGAATATAAGCTTCGTTTTAGTGAATACTGCATTAAAAGCTTTGATTACGAGGCTAATAGCGCCCGCAAAGGCGTTGTTAAAGATGCTGGCCTTACCTATTTTAGACCCATGCATATTGTGGCAGATCGTCACGGTCAAGGCTTGGGTGGCTTGCAGCGCCGCGCTGAGTTAGAGCGTAACAAAAGGCTTGCACGAGCGCACTCTATTGATTTAGAGCTATTTGGCTGGGGTTACACCACTGAGTCTGGCAAATTTGAACCTTGGCGCATTAACACTCAAGTACGTGTGGTGATACCTGAAGAGGATATCGATGACGTATTTCTAATTGGTGATAGCGAAAAAAATCAAGACGATCAGGGCGGCACTACGTCAAGCCTCACAGTGATGCACCGCAATGCCTTTGTGGGCGAAGAAAAGCAATCTAAAAAACATAGTGCTGCGCATACTAGAAAGACCAGACGATGATTCAGCAAATATGGCACCGTTTGCAATTGCTCTTTGCTCAAGGACGTGGCGTTCGTATTAGCCATGACAAAATACAAGTTTATATCATGGATGGTGAAACACCACCCAACGTTGATCGCGTAGAAATGTACGGCTACAGCTACCGTCCTCACCCCGGCTGCCAAGCCTATGTGGTTTTTCCTTCAGGTGATCGCAGTCGTGGATTTGCGTTAATTGTAGGCGACAAACAATACAACCTGTTACTTGCAGAAGGTGAGGTTGCTTTACATGATGATTTAGGACAAAAAGTACACCTGAAGCGCACAGGTATAGTTGTTGAAACGCCGCTAGATATTGATTTACGCGGCAGAAATATCAAAATACATGCCACTGAAAGCTTTCAATTCGACGTTAACGGCCCAGGCCAGCGCTGGGATGGTCAAGGTGTTGAAAAATGGCAAGATGACGATATTCCTAAGCCGCACCATCCACATTCACCACCAGAGATTTAACCATGTTAAGACTAGTACAAATTGATAACGGTGTATTTGACCTTGCACCTGAAGACCCAAATGCAACTGAAGAAGAAGCGGCGCAGGCTGCTGCTGAAACTTTGGTATATGCCACTTTATTTACCGACCAAATAGCACCTGAAGGCCGTGTCGCTGATCCGTTTGATCAGCGTGGCTGGTGGCATGATGAAACGCGCGGTGTGGGCTTGTGGTATGTGCGCAGGCAAGCGCTTGGTGACAAGGCTCGCAATGAGTCTTTAAACATGATTAAACGTGCTTTGGAAGATAAGTCAAACGCACTAAGTGACATTACAGTAACTGACACTACAGACGCGCGAAACGTTTCCAGCGTTATCTTGCAAATCTCAGGCACGCATAATGGACGTCAATTCATTATGAAAACCGCCCTATAACCACCTAACAGTTATGGTGCGGCAAAAAGCCAAACCATGACTGTCTACG
>JAZJZG010000100.1:2608-3779 GCA_040389995.1 Pseudomonadota bacterium
TCATGGCGAATATGGCTATTTAGATTGGATTCGCAAGCAAATATCACCACTTACTTGTGATTTAGAAATGCTTTATGTCTGGGCTGCGCTCTATTTTGTGAGTCGCCTAGATGCAACCTTCTCAACTGGCTCAGTGTTAGCCACTGGCAACATCGGTAGCATAGTGTTGGCCGATACACTTTTGCGTGCAGATAATGGCCTAGATTACAAAGTGCTGAGCGCAGTCACTTTAGGTGCTGGCGCTAATCCCATTAACATCCGTTGCACCACTGCTGGCGCTGTGAGTAACTTAATTGCAGCCCAAATACTCACCTTAATAGACCCGATTGCAGGTGTAGATAGCAATTTTACGGTAGACATAACAGGCATTACTGGCGGCGCAGAACAAGAGCTATTAGATGCTTGGCGCGCCCGTGTAGTTGATGAGTGGCAAGTAGTGGTAAGCCGTGGCGCACGTTCTGGCAAGCCAGATGATTATCGCGCTTGGGCAAAGCGTGCGCATCCATCAGTCACAACAGCATTGGTGCAATTACATACACTAGGAGTTGGCACTGTAGTTGTGAGACCTATTTGCAACAGCTTAGCTAATCGCTTACCCAGCGCCGCCGTCATTCAAGCAGTAATAGATATGCTGGCAACCTATGCCCCAGCCACTGCCGACTGGCGTGTAACTGAACCTTTAATTCATAACGTAGCTTCCACTATTGATCTGTTAGCTGGCTTCGACACGGCACAAAACCGTATAGATATTACTAATGCTATCAATACAACAATATTGGCCGAAACTAGTGAGACAGCAGTATTGGCGATGGCTGAGGTTGATGCATCTATTGCAACAGTAACCACTCAATATACACGTATTGCGCCCGTGGCTGATATTGCTGTTGCCGCTGGTGAAGTGCTTGTATTTGATGGAATCACTTGGGCATAGCCATGAAGCTAATTAAATATACAGCTCGCCACTTTGCAAACGCACATGAGTCGTTGCGTCCGCCGGGTGCTGCATGGCGATGGCCCGAAGGTGGCTTCGGTGATTCGTTAATCCTCGCACATTCGCAAGAGTTCGCACGTCTGGATGCAATGCTTCAAGACGTTATCGACTATGCCACTTCGATTCACAAACCAGCACAAGCCAGTTGGCACATTGACGAATATCGGCGTGTGGCTAATG
>JAZJZG010000101.1:0-3418 GCA_040389995.1 Pseudomonadota bacterium
AAAATAGTGGGCTTAGCAGATAGCGGAGGTCGGGGAAAAGCTATGGTGGCTGAAGGTATAGTAAAAGTTGATGATTTAATTGAATTAAGGAAAACAGCTAAAATTAGAAAAGGTCAAAAAATCCAAGTGGGTGACATTACTATTGAAATTAAGTAAATCTCTTTGACTAAGCTTAATATCAGCTTGTTATTATTGATATCCCTGCCAATCCAACCTTAAGCTAGTTAGCTAATATCGCCACTGCCTGTGCGCGTCTACTCACATTCAACTTCTGAAATATGCGCTTCAAATGACTTTTAACTGTATTCTGGCTAATACTTAAGATCATGCCAATCTCTTGATTGGTTTTACCCAACTTTACCCAATGAATAATTTCTAATTCCCTGGCGCTTAAATAAAAACGGTCTTGAGGTAAATTAAAAGGTGCTACCGGTTCATCTAGAATATTAACCGGCTTGAGGTGCTGAATCTTCCTGAGCATACCATCTATATGCGGCATGATCAGCCCCATCACCGAATTTTGAACCTCAAAAACTTGCTCTTTACTAAAAAAAACATACAGACACTCATTACCACCACGCAGGTCACTCACGCCATAGACTAGCAATGACTTTAATTGCTTGAGTTTACTCAAAAAACTATTGCTAAAATGATGGTCAAGACCTAGTTGATCAAGATTATTCAATACAAACCAGCGACAATTATTTTCTATCCAATCCTGGTGCAACTGTCGCATCAAACTGCCAACTTCATCGGATGCATTAAATATCACCTGAGTATTAACATCATTTAAATTTGATGCCACATCGTAGTTCAATTTGTTTTTATCTATATCACCTACGAAATCGCCCCAGCTTGCTATCAGCATATCGTGCGGCAGCACCTCATTTACACTCTCTTGTAACCAAGTAAAGAAGTCAATATGCTTATCAATTGAATATGAGCACTGAATAACGGAAAAAATCTTTTCCCAATGATTATTCTTTAATTCCATATCCATTATATTTTTTGTACCATTAAATTAACAATCTAATCTACTACAGCCAATTACATCAATAGTCGTTAGCTAGTAGAAGAAGCAAGCTACTTTATAACACTTATTTACTGCCGTGCATTACATGAAAATCGAATTATCCGCTGTTTAACTTGATTTTATAACGGAAAATTACATTAAATATTTGAGATATTACAAATTAAGGCAGAATTTATTTTGTCTGGTTGAGTGAATAAATCGCAGATAGATTACGCCACCATCCGTAAACATCCATGCCATAGCCAAACACATAACGATCTGGCACTTCAAGCCCAATGAAATCAGCACGAATCGGCTTAACGTGTTGCAGTTGCTTTTCAACTAAAACCGCTGAAAGTACCTTGCTTGCGCCTAACTCTAGGCACTTCTCCTTTATGGTCTGCAGCGTAATGCCTTCATCTAAAATATCATCGATCAACAGCACCGTACGTTGCGTTAAATCTAGCTTTGGTAATGCTTGCCATGTGAGTACTTTGCCAATGGTTGCATTCTGATAACGACTCGCATGCACATAATCTACTTCCAATGGAAAGTTTAATTGTGTCAGCAATTGACCGGCAAAAACAATGCCTCCGCCCATTACACAGATCACAATTGGAGAAGTGTCTTGAAGCGCATCGGTTATTTCAACACTTAAGCGAGCAATAGCAGCCTCAACAGCTTCCGAGGAATGGATCTGTTGAGATTGCTCAAGTAAACGTTGTGGAGTTTGCGTATTCAATTGACGAAATTAACTTAACTCATTTTTTAGATATTCTGTAAATGCATGCCCAATTTCATGATGCTTCATAGCGTATTCAACATTTGCTTTCATAAACCCCAGTTTACAGCCACAATCAAAGCGCTTGCCCTCAAAACGGTAGCTTAAAATCGTTTCATGTTGCAATAATTGTGCAATGCCATCCGTTAGCTGAATCTCACCGCCCTTTCCAGGCTTAATGTTTTCTAAACACTCGAATATCTTAGGGGTAAGGATATATCGACCAACTACCGCTAACGTAGAAGGTGCGTCTTGAGGTTGTGGTTTCTCCACGATGCTATTTATTTTTAGCACAGAATCTGTGATTGCTACCGCGTCAACAATACCCTAGCTCGCTGTATCTTCAGGCAACACATCTTCTACACCCAAAATAGAGTGCTGCTGCTCATTATACAGCGCAACCATTTGTTGCATGGCAGGCACTTTTGCATCAATCAAGTCATCTGCCAAAATAACAGCAAAAGGCTCGTTACCCACAACTGGTTTAGCGCACAATACCGCGTGACCAAGACCTAATGCTTCTGGTTGACGAATATAAATACAACTGACACCTTTGGGCAAGATACCATGCAGTAATTCTAGTATCTGTGTTTTCTGTTTAGCAGCTAGTTCAGCTTCCAGCTCAAAAGCCTTATCAAAATGATCTTCTATCGCGCGCTTATGTTTACCCGTGATAAAGATGAGCTCCGTAGCGCCCGCGGCAATAGCCTCTTCAACTGCATATTGAATCAACGGTTTATCAACAATCGCCAGCATCTCTTTAGGGCTAGCTTTTGTCGCTGGCAGGAAACGTGTGCCTAAACCAGCTACAGGAAAAACTGCTTTAGTAATTTTATTCATTTTTTCATCACTCAATGTAACGTAGTCGGCTTTTCAATAAATGTAGCGTGTGTTTTTATTGCAGGCTGGTGTTGTGGACTGTATTCTTCAACCCATAATTTTAATTCATTCTTAATGTGCACCTCACTTGCACTTTGAGCACTGTCAATCCATCGCAAAAGCTTTTTCACCCAGACGTTATCTACTGTTCTAGCAACTGCGATACGCAGTTTTTCATGTGGTGTTGGCAAAGTATGTTCATCATCCGCCAGCAACTCTTCATAGAGCTTTTCACCAGGACGTAAGCCTACATAGTCAATTTTAATATCATCCACCAGTAAGCCAGACAATCGTATCATATCAGCAGCTAATGCGGCAATTTTGACAGGCTCACCCATATCCAGCACAAAGATATCGCCACCCTTACCCATCAGCCCAGCTTGCATCACAAGCTGGGCTGCCTCAGGAATCGACATGAAATAACGTGTAATTTCAGGGTGAGTAATAGTGACAGGACCGCCTTTGGCAATTTGCTCACGAAACTTAGGAATAACACTACCGCTACTGCCTAAAACATTACCGAAACGGACAATCACAAATTTCGTGGTGGATGTAGTACTTTCTGATGCAGATGAATCCTGCAGGCCTTGGCACACCATTTCTGCCAATCGTTTACTTGCCCCCATCACGTTGGTAGGGTTGACCGCTTTGTCAGTGGATATCAAGACGAACTTCTCAACACCGACTTCTTTACAAGCCTGTGCTAAAGTATGCGTGCCAATCACATTATTCGACAGCGCCTCCCA
>JAZJZG010000101.1:3428-6204 GCA_040389995.1 Pseudomonadota bacterium
GCCGCCGCATGGAACACAACCGCAGGCTGATATTTAATGAGCAAATCTTTAACCCGCTGGCTATTCTTAACATCGCCCGTCATATAAAGAAGTTCTGCTGATACGCTTTTCTGGCGTAGCTCTTGTTCGAGACTATAAAGTGCATATTCAGAAATATCTAAACACACCAATGTACTGGGTTTATATTTTAGTATTTGTCGACATAGTTCCGAGCCTATAGAGCCGCCTGCCCCACTGACTAACACTGCCCTATTTTGAATCAAGCTCTGCAATCCAGAGTTATCAAGATCAACAGCGTCACGCCCCAGCAAATCCTCTACATCTACTTTACGAATCTGAGAAACACTCACTTTACCACTCATCAAATCATCAATCGCAGGTACTGTAAGTACATCTAAACCCAACTGATTAGCAAGCTCCACTGCTTTACGGCGTTTTTGATGATGTGCAGAAGGCATGGCAATAATGACGTGTTTAACGTCATAACGTTGATATATATCAACCAAATTTTTTATCGTACCTAACACCTTGATACCAAATATCTCTCGCCCCATTATGTCTTTATCATCGTCAAGTAAGGCTACTACACGCCACTGAGTACTACGCGCAAGATCTTTCACTAAGGTAATAGCGGCCTCCCCTGCACCTAGAACTATTACCGGAGAACCCTGCGTTAAAGTAACGCCATATATTTGGTGTTCTTTCCAAGCCCGATAAGCAAAACGACTACCCCCCATCATCAGCAACAATAATATAGGGTCTAATATTAAGACCGATCTTGGGACAATTATACCTACAGGTTTAAACATGAAGAGTAGTGCAACCACTGTTATAGCGGCCATAGAAACTGCCATCAGAATACGTTTTAAGTCATAAATACTGGCAAAACGCCAAACGCCTCTATAAAGACCAAATTTGATAAAAAACAGCATCTGAAGGGGAATCACAAATAAAGCCATCTGCAAGAGGCTAGTTGTAAACTCTAAAGGAACCATGAAATTAAAGCGCAGTAAATATGCGGCAAACCATGCTAGTAATGCGACGCTAACATCGTGTAAAAATGCTGACAACCTGCGCACGACTGGTGGGCTTTTATACAAAACAGGCACGGAATATTTTTTTGATTTTTGAGTGGTCATAAAACCTGATTTCATTAACTGAGTGTATGTACATAAAACTTTGGTATTAAGATAAAATTTCTTAGCTTTTCAAAACACCCTTACTACAAAACTAAAAGTAATTAAAAATAACCAATAAATTTTATTACAATTAAACAACCTTTTTAGAACCGATAACACCTAACATTGCCCATAATATTCCCAGGAGCAGTCCTATGACTAAGCCACCTACGGCAAAAAGAGGTTTTTTAGGGAATACCGGTTTCTCTGAAACTTCTATCTGACCTAGCATATCTGTTTCAAAAGTAGTTTTAGGACTAAGTGCATCCTCAAGCTGAAGTTTGCGCTCATGCAAACCATCCAATTGCCCACTACGTGCAAGCAACACGTTGCTGACTGCCATAGATCGAGACAAATCTTTCACATTTAACGAGCCTGACTGTAACTCCAGCGACTTCGCTAATTGCTCAGACTCTATGTTTGCATTTTTTAACGTTACATTAATCGACGTTAACTCTTGACGCCAGCTATTAATAATAGGATCAGCTATTTTTGCATGAATACCTTTCAATTGATTAACCACTGCACTCAGTTGCAGCTTAGCCTCATTAGCAGAGGTATTTCTTAAGCTTAAGCTAATCAACTCTGATTTATCAAACTTCACTTTAAGTTCCTCATGAAAATTCTTGGCATTAGCGTCATCCGCATCTGTCGATAAACCTAAACTCCTCAAAACGTCATCTTGAAATGATTTACCTTTAATGATCTCTACTGTATGTGTAGCAGGTTCTATTCGGTTACCTGGACCTAAGGCACCTATGTTAGCTAACTGTCCGATTCGAACCAATGCTCTTGCCTCCCATTCAGCAGGCAGAACAAATGCAATTGCTAATCCTAAAATGCAACCGACTACTGCACAACTTAGCAAAATAGACAGATTCCGCCGAATAAATCTCACTACATCATATAAACTCAACTCGGTATCAAGTTGACCTTCACGGCTTACCAATAGTGCATTGTTAGACTTACTCATACTTTCTCTCTCTAGTTTGAACCACTTAATTACTTTATATTATAAATTTTCACTAAAACAACAAGACCTTATACCTACTAACTGTTGGCAATAACACTTGCAAAAATTCAAGCACCATCTACGAGCTAATCCAAAATATGCTGCTATTTATCAGCATCCAACCTTACACAGCAATAGTTCCCATCATGTATCGCCGATGCTTTATACACCTCTGGTAGGTATGTGCATTGTGCAATAATACCTTCATTAGCTACTTTGGCTAAAAAAGGTTTAATTTTATTACCAGAAATATCCGCTCCGAAACCTCCCTCATATAAATAGACCATGTGCAAAGGCTGTCGTAATTGATCAAATGCAAAGTATGTCAAGTCATCTACTACCAGACGG
Organism: Pseudomonadota bacterium; assembly: GCA_040389995.1. Classification (GTDB taxonomy): domain Bacteria; phylum Pseudomonadota; class Gammaproteobacteria; order Burkholderiales; family Methylophilaceae; genus Methylotenera. The sequence continues at coordinate 5,967 of JAZJZG010000101.1, forward strand.
TTTGCACCATCCCCTTTTATTCCACACTGACTTGCCAACGCTCTTACTCTAAGCCGCTGTGATGGACAATTAAAAGTAGCTACAGATAAAGGCTGCCCAATTAAAAATGATTTATCTACATAGTTAGTTAAAATCAAACTGGGTACCACCGAAGAAAATAAAATAAAAAAGCTTGCAAGCGAGAACAGTAAAATAGTTAACAGAATCAGTTTTGCCCATATTTTTTTCATTGCAAGCT
>JAZJZG010000101.1:6214-7792 GCA_040389995.1 Pseudomonadota bacterium
CAGAACAAGCATCCAAATAGACAACGGCAAAATTAGAGCGCCTGAATAAAAATTCCACGCATTATAAATAGCAAGATGCCCAACTAAACCCACCCAAAGAGCTATGATGATAAAAAATCGCTCATCTCTGCCACTAATATTCCTAGCCTTCCATAAAAACCTAAAAGGTAGCATTAGCGCGCCAAAAATACAGAAAAGAAAAGTGGTTTTAGCGACACCATTTGCGAGCTTGACTATAAAACCCTTATCGCTTTTATTACTAGCAGGCAGCCATCCTGATTGATAGCTATTATTAAATACAATATGATTAACAACTTTTACTGGTGCTTTTATTGTATTTTTAATCGCTGTGGCAATAAATTTTTCTGGCTGTGTTTTTATCAGACTAAAATCTATTGTTTGTGAAGAAAGCATTGCAGATAGTTTTGGTGCGCTATCACAACGACTAGTGGCTTTTGCAAAAAGCACGCTCTGAACAGAGCATATAATGATGAAAGATATAGATATAACTAAGAGCAGTTTCCTCTTTACGCCAAGGCTATAGTAAGCTGAAATTATGACAAGTGGGAAAAAGAAAATTGCCTTAGGGTGCACATAGAAAAAAAGTGAGGTAGCCAATACAAAAACGAACAACCAGCCTAAATCATGCAAGATCGATGCGGGTCGCAGAATATGTTTCGAAAATACAGGTAAAAGACAATAGAAGCCAATGAGCACAATGAGCCATTGCTCTGATCTTGCCAATATCATCAGAAACGGCAATACCCCAAATCCAAAAATAGCTGCGATAGTTGCAAGCAGGTATATACGATATTGACGAATATGAATTGTCCTCACAATCCACCAATAAGTAAGCGCAACCCAAACAAAAGCCATCGCTACGCCGGCAATACGAATACCGAGTGGCCAAAGACCCGCATATAAAAAAGAATAAGCTATTGCTGCTGGATAGAAAGAAAATGGAGTATCAACAATAAAAGATGCTCCACATTGTGGAAACACTGTAACAATCTTGGCACCCTCGGCGAAGAATCTTGCCAACATCATTTTCGTCGCTATCTCATCCGTGTAAAGCGGCACGAATATGCCTAGCAACAAAGAAACTAGAAACAACACTATGACTATTAGGCTGAGCGCGTTAAGCCACTTATTTAGAGTACTAACTGTACTTGGAAATTCATCAGGCAATAGGTCTTTACTATGCATATAAATAATACCGTCCTAAGCTTGTGAGTGCTTAACTGTTTTATTTTGCCAGTTATTACCAACAAAACTAGACCTAATCATCTCTTCCCTGAGTGATACATCTTGTTAACACTTCAACAACCCTTTCTTGTTCTGCTTCAGTTAGTCCTACCCATAATGGTAAGCGAATTAATCGCTCAGACAAGGTATTCGTTAAGGGTAATTGACCACATGTTTTGCCATATTGCTGCCCGGCAGGTGAGGAATGCAGTGGTACATAGTGGAAAACTGCATATATTTGATTTTCTCTTAACTGTGCCAGTACATTATTTCTATCAATAGCTGAATCTAATATCACATAATACATGTGAGCGTTTTGTTGGCAATCTACCG
>JAZJZG010000102.1:0-6353 GCA_040389995.1 Pseudomonadota bacterium
AGGTATGCGGGAATTTTTGACGTTGTGTAAAAAATTGACTGCTGGCGTTGAGCGCAGTGATTTAGTTAATTTACCGGATATAGCGTAAGGGATAGATATGGAACGTGATGTAATGAACTACGATATTTTAATTGTTGGAGCGGGGCCGTCAGGGCTTGCTGCAGCCATCAGGCTTAAACAGCTGGCACTAGAGGCCGGACGTGAGTTAAGTGTATGTGTATTGGAAAAAGGTGCAGAGGTCGGCGCGCATGTGCTTTCAGGCGCAGTTATTGACCCTGTTGCCTTGAATGAGCTGATTCCAGAGTGGCGTCAGCAAGGCGCACCAATCAATACTGCGGTAAGTAAGGATGAGTTCTTACTGATGGGTGAAAACAAGGCTTGGTCTATCCCGCATTGGCTGATGCCGCCGTTGATGAATAATGAAGGTAATTTTATTGTCAGCCTTGGTGATGTGTGTAAATGGCTTGCAGAGCAGGCCGAGGGCTTGGGCGTAGAGATTTATGCGGGCTTTACTGCGCAAGAAGCCTTATATAGCACGGCGCTCGAAGGCGAGCAGCAGGTGGTTGGTGTGATTACTGGGGATATGGGGCGTAATGCAGACGGACAGCCGACCGCGAATTTCACGGCAGGGATAGAGATTAGAGCGCCATATACCTTGATTGCCGAAGGTACTCGTGGTTCATTGACGCGCGAGTTGGAGGGGCGCTTCAATTTACGGCGTCAGTCATCGCCACAGAAATATGGTTTAGGTTTTAAGGAGGTGTGGCGTATTCCAGCTGAACAGCATCAGCCGGGGTTGGTGCAGCATAGCCTAGGCTGGCCGTTAAGTGCTGACACTGGTGGCGGCTCTTTTATCTATCATTATGGTGAACAATTGGTTTCTATTGGTTTTGTGGTACATCTGGATTATGCCAATCCGCATCTTTCACCTTTTGACGAGTTTCAACGATTCAAAACGCATCCGGCTATCAAGCGCTTGCTAGCGAATGGCACGCGTCTAAGCTATGGTGCAAGGGCGATTAGTGAGGGTGGTTTGCAATCCTGGCCAGAGTTAATATTCCCCGGTGGCGCATTGATTGGCTGTAGTGCTGGTATGGTGAATGTACCGCGTATCAAAGGCAGTCATAATGCGATGAAGTCTGGCATGCTGGCAGCAGAAGCGGCGTTTACGGCGATTTGCAGTCCACAACCTAGTGTGCAGGGGGATGGGCTGTTGCATGGTTATCCAGCAGCGCTACGCGACTCTTGGATATGGCAAGATCTGCATGCGGTACGCAACGTTAAACCGTTGCTATCACGCTATGGTAGTTGGGTAGGTACATTGTTAGGTGGAATCGAGATGTGGTTAGCTGCATTTAAGATTAGCTTGCCATGGACATTGCAGCATCAAAAAGCTGATCATGCCTGCACTAAGCCAGCTGCTGAAATGCCACAGATAAAGTATCCTAAACCCGATGGTGTTTTCAGTTTTGATAAATTGAACTCAATTAACCTGAGTAATATCGCCCATGATGCGAATCAGCCGTGTCATTTGCGTTTAATTGATAATGAAGTACCTATTAATATCAATCTGGCACTATATGACGCGCCTGAACAGCGCTATTGCCCGGCAGGAGTTTACGAGATTGTAAGGGCTGGAACAGCTGAAAATAAAGATGCAGCCTATTTGCAAATAAATGCCCAGAACTGCATACATTGCAAGACCTGCGATATTAAAGACCCAACGCAGAACATTGTTTGGGTGCCTCCAGAGGGCGGAAGTGGGCCAGTATATTCTGCGATGTAAATTACATCTACCACTTAATTTCCTAGCTCAGTATTGGTTGAGTAGGTCTTTTCTGCGATAATAATATTTTGATTTTTAGTGAAAGTACAAGCAAATGGCACAATTTGATAACGTAAGTGTAAAAAAGAAAGCCAACATTTATTTTGATGGTAAATGTGTGAGTCATACCGTGATGTTTCCAAATGGTACTCGCAGCACGATAGGCGTGATTTTCCCTAGTTCACTTACTTTTAATACGGCAGCACCAGAGTTGATGGAAATTAACGCCGGTGTCTGTCATGTACGCCTTAAGGGTGAAGAAGAGCGTAAAACTTATGGCGCGGGTGAGAAATTCACTGTGCCTGGCAACTCAAGCTTTGACATTGAAGTGACTGAGACCGTGGATTACGTTTGCCATTTTGAATAATGAGTGCCTGGTATTACCTTGTTGCCCACACTAATCGTACTTGTCGTACTGTCTTTGTGTTCGCGCCTGGTAATACCTGTGCTTGAAAAGTTTTAAGGAAAATTATGCCAAGTTTTGATATATCTTCAGAAGTCGATATGGTGGCCTTGAAGAATGCGATTGATACTGCTGGCAAGCAAATCACTAATCGTTATGACTTTAAAGGTTCTTCGGCCAAGGTTGAGTTGAACGAAAAAGACAACATCATTACGCTGTTTGGTGACAATGATTTTCAGCTGGATCAGATTAAAGATATTCTACTGCCGGGCATGGAAAAGAAAGAGCCTGATTCATCCAAGCGGCTTGAGCATCAGGATGTAAAAAAAGTCTCTGGTAACAAGGTAAAGCAAGAGCTTAAAATTAAGGCAGGTATTGATGCTGACTTGGCCAAGCGCATTGCTAAGTTGATTAAAGATTCTGGCTTGAAAGTACAGGCGAGCATTCAAGGTGATACGGTACGTGTGAATGGCGCTAAGCGTGATTTACTGCAGGATGCGATTGCGTTTGTGAAAAAGAGTGTAACGGATTTTCCGTTGCAGTTTGGTAATTTTAGATATTAGGCGCTAGTAATAGCACATAAGCAGTAATATATACGTCTTTAATATACGTACTTTAGGTTTTAAAACTATGGCAAAAACGCTTTACGATAAATTGTTTGATAGTCACGTGGTGCATGAAGAAAATGGCACGGCGCTGATTTATATCGATCGTCATTTGGTGCATGAAGTCACCAGTCCGCAAGCGTTTGAGGGTTTGAAGCTGGCGAATAGAAAAGTATGGCGTGTCGATTCTATATTAGCTGTGCCTGATCACAATGTGCCAACCACAGATAGAAGCTCGGGTGTTTCAGGCATCAGCGACCCGATCTCACGCTTGCAAGTCCAGACCTTGGACGAAAATTGCACGGCATATGGCGTAACCGAATTCAAAATGAATGATGCACGTCAAGGCATTGTGCATGTGATAGGTCCAGAACAAGGCGCAACCTTGCCTGGTATGACAGTGGTGTGCGGTGATTCGCACACCAGCACGCATGGTGCATTTGGCGCGTTAGCACATGGTATTGGCACATCGGAAGTTGAGCATGTGATGGCGACGCAGTGTTTAGTGCAGAAAAGATCTAAGACCTTACAAGTGCTGGTTGAAGGCAAGCTGGGGCATGGCGTTACCGCTAAAGACGTGGCGTTGGCAATCATCGGTAAAATTGGTACGGCGGGTGGAACCGGGTATGCAATTGAATTTGCAGGCTCTGCGATTCGCGGTTTAAGCATGGAAGGTCGCATGACCTTATGCAACATGGCAATTGAAGCGGGCGCACGCGCCGGCATGATCGCGGTGGATGAGACTACTATTAATTATGTAAAAGGCCGTCCATTCTCACCTAAAGCTGAGCAGTGGGATGCCGCTGTCGCCTATTGGCGTACCTTGAAATCTGATGATGGTGCGAAATTTGATTTGGTTGTTGAATTGGATGCCGCGAGTATCCAGCCGCAAGTCACCTGGGGTACTTCTCCTGAAATGGTCGTAGGCGTAGATGGCAAAGTGCCAAGCTTGGATCTCGCGAAAAATGAGGTGCAACGTGCTGATTGGGAGCGTGCTTATGCTTATATGGGCTTGATTCCAAACACGCCTATTGACGAAATCAATATTGATAAAGTGTTTATCGGGTCTTGCACTAACTCTCGCATAGAAGACTTGCGTGCGGCAGCAGCAGTGGCAAAAGGCAAGCATATCGCGCCAAATGTTAAGCTGGCCTTAGTGGTGCCAGGTTCAGGCTTGGTAAAAGCGCAAGCCGAGCTTGAAGGTTTAGATAAGATTTTTATCGCAGCAGGTTTTGAATGGCGCGAGCCAGGGTGTTCTATGTGCTTGGCGATGAATGCTGACCGATTGGAACCGGGTGAGCGTTGTGCTTCTACCAGTAATCGTAATTTTGAAGGTAGGCAAGGCCAAGGTGGGCGTACGCATCTGGTGAGTCCGGAAATGGCTGCGGCAGCAGCGGTTGCAGGGCATTTTGTTGATGTTCGGCAGTTTGTTTGATTCTTATAAACAATGAGTAGGAGTAGTAAATGAATAAATTATTCGTTTTGGCGGCACTTGGTTTTGCATTGGTATTAGCTGGATGCAACACTTGGCATGGCTTTGGTAAAGATTTAGAAAAAGCTGGCGATAAAATTCAGAAATCGCCGAATAACTGATGGAAGCTTTTATCCAATTACATGGTTTAGTGGCGCCGTTAGATAGAGCTAACGTGGATACCGATGCCATTATCCCTAAACAGTTTTTGAAATCAATCAAGCGCTCAGGCTTTGGTCCTAACGCCTTTGATGAATGGCGCTACCTTGATCATGGCGAACCTGGCATGGATAACTCCAAGCGTCCGCTTAATCCGGATTTTGTGTTGAATCAGGTACGTTATCAAGGCGCTAGTATTTTGCTTGCGCGCGAGAATTTTGGCTGTGGCTCTAGCCGTGAACATGCGCCTTGGGCGCTAGAAGACTTTGGCTTCAAAGTGGTGATTGCATCTAGCTTTGCGGATATCTTCTTCAATAACTGCTTCAAAAATGGCATGTTACCGATTGTGTTATCTGCTGAGATCGTCGATAGCATCTTCAGTCAAGTCGAGGCTGCGGAAGGCTACAAGCTCAATGTTGATTTAGCTGCACAAACTGTGACTACGCCAAATGGTGAAGTTTATACGTTTGAGGTTGATGCGGTGCGTAAGCACAATCTGTTAAATGGCTTGGATGATATTGGTTTGACCATGCAGCAGCAGGATAAAATTAAAGTATTTGAAGCCAAGCATAAACAAGCGCAGCCCTGGTTATTCAATTAAGCTTGTTTGACCTAAGTTTGTTAAATCTAATTATTTAAGTAAGTTTAGAAAGTTAAGTTATGAAATTAGCAATATTACCGGGTGATGGCATTGGGCCAGAAATCGTTGCACAAGCTGTTAACGTATTAAATGCACTTAAGTTAGATATAAGCATGATGGAAGCACCTATTGGCGGCGCGGGTTATGAAGCGTCAGGTGACCCGTTGCCAGCTGCGACATTGCAATTAGCTAAAGACGCGGATGCGGTATTACTTGGTGCAGTTGGCGATTGGAAATACGATAAATTAGAGCGCCACCTGCGTCCGGAGCGTGGTTTATTGCGTATCCGCAAGGAGCTCAATTTATTCGCAAACCTACGTCCTGCTTTGCTTTACCCTGAACTTGCAGGCGCCTCAACGCTCAAGCCAGAAGTCGTTTCCGGCTTGGATATCATGATCGTGCGTGAATTATCCGGCGATATTTATTTTGGTCAGCCACGCGGTATCAGCACACTTGAGAATGGTGAGCGTGAAGGTATCAACACCATGCGTTATAACGAGTCTGAGATTCGTCGTATTGGCCGAGTGGCATTTGATATCGCGATGAAGCGCAATAAAAAGGTCTGTTCGGTGGATAAAGCCAACGTGCTGGAGACGACAGAGTTATGGCGTCAAGTGATGATAGAGTTGTCTGCAGAATATCCTGAAGTGGAATTGAGCCACATGTATGTAGATAACGCAGCGATGCAGTTGATTCGTGCACCTAAGCAGTTTGACGTGATGGTCACCGGTAATATTTTCGGCGATATTCTGTCAGATGAAGCTTCAATGTTGACCGGTTCTATCGGGATGTTGCCGTCAGCCTCGCTTGATGCGAACAATAAAGGCATGTATGAGCCTAGCCACGGTTCTGCGCCTGATATTGCCGGTAAAGACATCGCTAATCCGCTGGCGACTGTTTTGTCCGTGGCTATGATGCTGCGTTATACGTTCAATGATGAGGCAAATGCATCAAAAATTGAAAATGCGGTAAAAACTGCATTGGCGCAAGGCTATAGAACCGCGGATATTGTGACAGAGGGCTGCAGGAAAGTGGGTTGCAGTGCAATGGGCGCTGCAGTGGTCGCTGCACTAAATTAGTCTGGATTTATTAGGTAATGTTAAGGTCAAGAAAATGTTAAGAGTAGGTCTGGTAGGTTGGCGTGGCATGGTAGGGTCGGTGCTCATGCAGCGCATGATGCAAGAAAATGACTTTGCACAAATTGAGCCACAATTTTTTACGACATCACAAGTGGGTGGTCAAGCACCTAA
>JAZJZG010000102.1:6363-8839 GCA_040389995.1 Pseudomonadota bacterium
ATCGATACGGCACTGCAACTGATGCAAAAAACATTGCCGACCTTAAGCAGATGGATGTCATTATTTCCTGTCAGGGTGGTGATTACACGGGCGAAATATTCCCTCAATTAAGAAGCGCCGGCTGGAGTGGGCACTGGATAGATGCCGCTTCAACATTACGCATGGAAAATAACGCGGTCATTATCCTGGACCCAGTGAATATGCATGTCATCCAAGACGCATATGTAAAAGGTAATAACAACTGGGTAGGTGGTAATTGCACCGTATCATTGATGCTGATGGCGCTAAATGGCTTATTCAAAGCTGACTTGGTCGAGTGGGCAACTTCCATGACCTATCAGGCAGCGTCAGGCGCTGGCGCTCAGAACATGCGTGAATTGCTTAAACAAATGGGTGAAGCGCATTTTGCTGCCAGTGAATTGCTGGCTGACCCTGCATCAGCTATTTTAGAGATAGACCGTACAGTAGCCGGTACATTGCGCGACGAAAAATTCCCAACCGCCCATTTTGGTGTGCCGCTGGCAGGCAGTTTGATTCCCTGGATAGATAAGGATCTGGGTAACGGCCAAAGTAAAGAAGAATGGAAAGGCGGCGCTGAAACCAATAAGATCTTAGGCAGAGAAGCCAATCCCGTCCATATCGATGGGCTTTGTGTGCGTATCGGTGCAATGCGTTGTCATAGTCAGGCTTTAACAATTAAGCTTAAACAAAACGTGCCGTTAGGTGAAATTAGCCAAATGCTGGCCGAGGCGAACCAGTGGGCAAAAGTCATTCCAAATGAGCGTGAAGCTAGTATGCGTGATTTGACCCCAACTGCCGTAACCGGCAAGCTTATTACACCTGTAGGCCGTTTACGTAAATTAAATATGGGCGGCGAATACTTGTCTGCTTTTACCGTGGGCGATCAGTTGCTCTGGGGCGCTGCTGAGCCGTTACGGCGTATGCTGAGGATTTTAATAGAAAAATAATTTAGAATTTGTTAAATTTTGATATAAATGGCAACAGTCCATATCAACAATGAGATAGCAGTTGAATATAATGTGCATTATGAGCTTGCATAGCTAACTATTTGATGTTATTTTCATATCGTGAAATAAAGTTTGATCAAGGGTAAGAATGTGCATAAATCAAAAATAAAGCAAATTTCATTAGCAGTGTGCTTGGCACTTATGCCCTTCTCCGGCTTTGCGGCTGGTTTGGGTAAGTTAAATGTTAGTTCCGGTCTAGGCGAACCATTAAAAGCTGAAATAGAGCTTTTGTCAGTCAGCCCTGAGGAATTGTCAACTTTAGTCGCTGCGATTGCGTCGGAAGATGCGTATGCTGCGCAGGGGATTGCCCATCTTGCTATCCATAATAATATCAAGGTAGAAGTGGCTAAAGCCGGCGACGGCTCACCCATATTAAAGCTGCGTTCTAATCAACCGATTAAAGATCCCTATTTAGATATGCTCATTCAGGTTGATTGGGCGTCAGGTCGCTTGCAGCGCGAGTATACTGTGCTGCTTGATCCACCGGGCTATAAACCAGCGGCTGATAACTCGTCCTCCATGGCGGTTAATTCACCGACAGTCAACCAGTCCGCCAATACTGCAGCTATGTCGGTAGATGACGGCCAGCCTGCTAGCAGAAAGTTTAAGAAACCGAAAAAACACACCAATGCTATAGCTGCTCCAGCAGTAGCTAGAACAGCATCAGCTCAAGCATCGACAGATAACGTGGAGGCGGCTAGCGACCAAACTTTAACTACAAAACATGGCGATACACTTAGTTCAATTGCTAAAGAAATGCAAGTTGAGGGTGTAAGTCTGGATCAAATGTTAGCTGGTCTTTATGAAAATAATAAAGATGCATTTGTTAGTGGCAATATGAACCGACTGAAGGTCGGGCAAATCATTAAAGTGCCGACTAAGGAGAGCTTGATTGCTATTGATGCGAAACAGGCATCACAATCAGTAAAAGTGCATTCATCTAATTGGCAAGCTTATCGAAATGCCTTGGCTGGCACGGTAGCGGCTTCTCCAGCCATGGAATCGAATGAGCAAAAACAAACATCGTCTGGCAAGGTAGAAGCTGCTGAAGACAAAGCTGCTCCAGCCAAAGCAGGGCCGCAAGATGTAGTTAAGCTCTCTGCTGGAGAGAGGGATGCTGGGAAGTTGAATGGCGGGTCTAACAAGGCATCCGCAGCTAAGATTGATGCGTTGCAAGAAGAAGCAACTGCGCGTGGAAAAGCGTTAAAAGAAGCGCAAGAGCGTACGGCCGCCCTGGAAACTCAAATCGAAGATATGAAGAAGTTACTGGCTTTGAAGAGTCAGTCAATGGCAACAGTACAACAAAATGCTGAGACGGCTGCAAAGTTGCCGGATGCTAAAGCAGAAGTGAATCCGGCGTCAAAACTAGAAGAAAAAGCTGCTGAAAAACCAGCGTCTACGGATGTGGCTGCAGCACCGGAAGTGGTTAAACCAAATGCTGTTGCTGC
>JAZJZG010000103.1:0-1669 GCA_040389995.1 Pseudomonadota bacterium
TAAATTGCTAAATTGTTAAATCGCTAAATCGCTAAATGGGTAATATCTGCGGACTGCTCTGGCTGCGTACGTGTAGTCCTTGCGATTGCTGCCCTGGCAGCCAACATCAAAGTCCTGCAACCACGCGTAGCGAGCTGACTACTGTGTGCTACTCCAATGCCATACGCCCTCAAATTGTTCTGGCACGTTTGCGTAAAGTAATGCGAGTTCGCGGCGGCTTGGTAAATAAAAATCGTTATGGCCTTCGATGATTAGACTGGTGGCCCATTCTGCAGCCGGGTGCTTAGTTTCCGTACGTAACAACGCTATGGTGTTTTCCATGCCGTCGAACTCATGATGCGCACCGGGCGTTTCGGTTTTATAGCCGCCCCATTCAATTGAAGAAATTTTGCCGGTATCGTCGCTTGCAACAATTAAAAAGTAATCGGGCTTGCCGTTTTCGCCGCGCATTAGGCCCGCGTTTACTCCGCCTTGCTCTGGCCATTGCTGGCCTATATCTGGTACTGGTTGCATGATGATCTCCAAAAAAATCGTGAAGCGCTGCGCGCTAGTGGATGTAGCTTTTAAATTGGTAAATGGTTAAATAATTAATTCTCTGCGGACTGCTCTGGCTGCGCACGTGCCGTGCTTGTGACTGCCGTACTGGTAGCCATCATCAAAGTCCTGCAACCACGCGCCGTGAGCTGAGTACTGAGTGCTACTCCAATGCCATACACCCTCAAATGCTTCAGAGCCATCTGCTTGAAACTCAGGGGCAATGGTTTGTGCAGGAAGTGCTGGCGTGTAGGGGAAGCGCTCTGAGTATTCGATAGCGCTAGGATTTTCGCCATCGCGGAACGAACAGCAATTATTTTCGCTGCCTGGTTTCAGGTTGCGGTAAATAATTTCGAGTTCGTCGCGGCTGGGGATGTACCAGTCATTGAACTCATTGAGGTTTAATGCCAGTGCCCAGTGCCCCAGATCATGATTGCTTTCGGCAAGTGCAAGGGTGTTAATGCTGCCATCGTTATAGCTTGTGGCGCTGGTAAGGTTCCCGGCTCCGCCCCATTGAATGCCAGATTTAAAGCCAGCAGCTTTTGGTGCTACGATGATTGCAAAATTTTTACCTTCGCAATTAATTTTCCCTGCGAAAAATCCGCCATTCAGCGGTTGGCCAATACCTGGTAGTTCTGAAATATTCATATCTTCTCCGTTTTTCTGGTTGTGTTAGTGGGTTGCTTTTTACTTCAATAATTATTCGGTGATTTTTATCATTAAGAGCTGAATAAATTCCTGCATCTCTGCGCTTTGCATTAACAAAAATACAGCTGAAAAAGCGGCGCCAGCTAGCAGCTGCAATATAAAAAATAAACATATCAAGAGTGATGATTTTGCTCGGCTAAATTCTGTATGTTTCATCTCTATCTACCCTTAATAAAAATTCAATGTAAGCGCTGCTTACTGTGGTCTATCTTCTTCTGCATCGTCGGGTGATTTTTTTAGCGCAAACCAAAAAATAACGGACACAAAACAAAAGCCAAATATCGAGCCATAGATGATTTTATTTTCTGTTTTCATTGCAATAAAAAAATCGTGCACGGCGGCCAGAATGGCGCTCGTAATAATTAACCCGAGAATTGATAAAACAATGAAAAGAAAAAGTTGTTTTCTGGCTGTCATGTTGTTTGCT
>JAZJZG010000104.1:0-3948 GCA_040389995.1 Pseudomonadota bacterium
GTGGCAGAGTATCGATCTGTTTTTTTAAAGTATCGCTAATACGCTGATTTTTATAACCAAAATTAACTGCCGAATACCACATTTGCCAATCAAGGTACGGTGTATTATTTTCATCAAACAAGAAACTACCTTCGCAACCCTCGAATACTTTAGGAGGATCAGCGTAATTCACGGTATCGCCATGTGAGCAATACTTATTATTTTTATCTAAAATTTCAATGATTTTAGCATCCATCAGACAAACTCTCTCATTCTCAAAATTAAGTGTTTCAGTAACCGGTTGTTTTTACGACTATTTTATGCAACTTGCTGCGTAGCAGTGATGCCCACAGCACGTTTTCTGGAAATATCCCAATGTTTAACTACATCCAAAACTTCGGCAAAAGTTTGAAAGCGCCTAAAAGGAATGTCTTCTTGCTCACAATGCGTGATGAGCTTGCCTTTTGCAAAAACGATATCTGCATGTTTAGCGAGACAGTAATCAGACTTTCCATCACCCACCAACACTACAGGGCCACCAACGTCTGCTGAAAGCTGTTCAGCAATCTGGCATTTACATACGCCATTACCGGCTTTGCAATCTGGATTGCGGTACGGATAAGTGATTTCAACACCGTTTTGCTTAAAATGTAATTTATTAGCATAAATCGGCATTTTTGGGATAGCTGCATTGCGGGTCGCTACATCAATAGCATGGTCTAAACCATCACTGACTATAGCCACCTTAGAGAATTGGCTAATATATTTATGGAATGGGATGAAGCTGGCGTCTAGCTGAATGCCGCGGAAGAAATTCTCTAATGTCACCTGATCGACTTCGACTAAATCCAATTGCTGCTTCATACAGTCGATAGCAGTAATGTCACCACGCAGCCAATCCGCTTCAAGGTCTTTCCAACTTTCATCGGCGAAACGTTCCAGCATTGCATCTACAGTGTCGCCTACAGAGAGTGTGCCATCAAAATCAATCACAAATAACATGTATTTAAACTTTCACTGAATATATTATTTGCCGATTCTAATACAACAAACTTACAAACCACTTACACTGCGCTAAAAACCTAATGTTCCAAGAACCCCAATGCATGCGGCCACTTAATCACATGGACACCGGCTGCTTTTTGTTTTTCTGCGATCTGGTCACGCAATTCACGCATTTTGCTCCAGTGATGCTTAGGGCGATAGTGATGCTCGGCATGGTAGCCGTTATTGAACCAAGTCACATTGTAAAGCCAGTTATAACTACTGACGCCCCAGGCGATTGGCAGGTTTGGATTACCGCGATAATGCTCATAAAAACCATTGAGCGAAGACAAGCTGTTACCTAAATAATAAAAAGGCACCCAGAACAACATAAACTTCCAGTTAAGTATGAATCCAACAAGCACCATCACGATGACACAGGCGATCTCAAATACGCCAAACCAGGCTAAACCTACACTGCGACGCTTGATTTCATTAAAAATCACACCAGGCTCATCCCTGAAGAAGCTTTTAAAAGAATATGCCCAGACATTTTCGGGCGCGCCGTTTTTACCATAGCGATATATAGAGAGCCAATCTACAGTATTCCCGTTAGCATCTTGCAAATCACTATTACCTGAATGATGTCGGCGATGTACATTGTCGTAAAAGGTTTGTGAAAAAGCCATGGTCAAAGACTGCATTAAACTAAATGCACGATTAAGTACACGTGATTTAAAGTAAGCATTATGTATAAAGAAATGCGACACGCCATTAATATTCCAGGAAATACTCACAGCATAGATGCATCCGAGCAGCAAATTACCCCACCAAGGTAAATGCTCAAATAACATGAACATGGCAATCAAATAGCAGAAATGGGCAATGCCGGCTAGCACGGGCAATATATCCCAGTATGAATGCGCGAATAGTAGTCGCCGAGGTTTCTTAGTCGCCATACTTAATGCTCGCCTTTAGTCGTATTATTGTTATTAATCGTATTTAAAAATCCAAACTGATGCGGCCAGCCAATAACCCGTACCCCAGCCTCGATTTGTTTGGTTGCAATTGTTTGATGCAATGTTTTCATCTGCGTCCAATGGTGTTTGGGACGATAATGATGCTCGGCGTGATAGCCATTGTTTAACCATAACCAGTTGAACAAGGGCTGATAGCAACTCACGCCCCAGGCAATCGGCTTATCTGGATTTGCGCCAAAATGCTCGTAATAGCCATTCATTGCGGTCAGCGAATGGCCTAAATAATGAAAGCCTATAAAAAACAAACCTAATTTCCAGTTAATTAAAAATAAACTGCCTATCATTACAAACACTAACACCAATTCAAATGTTGCGAACTTTGCAAGAAATGGATTTAATCGTCTAATGCCTTGACTGATACGTTTAGGGTCATCTCGGAAAAAGCTTAATAAGGCATATTTAAGCGCGGGCTCAGGCTTACCATTTTTGCCGTGTTGATAAAATGAGATCCAATCAACGGTTTTACCATCGGCCCCGATGCGATCATTGTTGCCAATATGGTGCTGGCGGTGCACATGATCATACATCGTTTGAGAAAAGCCCAAGGTAATCGACTCTAACAAACTAAATGCGCGATTTAAAATATTAGAATTGAAGTAGGCATTGTGAATAAAGTTATGCGAAACACTATTCACATTCCAGGAGATGCTAAATGCATAAAACAAGCCGGTCATTAAGTTAGCCCACCAGGGTAAATAACTAAACCCGACAAGCATGCCGATAAAATAGGCAAAGTGCAGTAACCCCCAGGAAACAGGAATAGCATCCCAATAGCTATGGGCAAAAAGAGTCAGGCTATTTTTTTTCATTTCTGATAAGTTATATGCTAAGTTGTAAGCTAAAAGTCAGTTGTTAATTAAAAGTTGGCTTGCATTTTGCAGTAAAGTTTTATAACCGACTATTATATTTAAAAATCGCTTACGTTTCACTTACAATCGAAACACCTATGATTAAGGCTTTATGCGTATTCTATTAGTTGAAGATGATGCAATTCTTGGCAATGCTACTAGCACCTACTTGCGTGGCATGGGCTATGTAGTAGATTGGGCAAATGATGGCAAGCAAGCTGATTTAGCGTTGCATGAAGACATTTACGATGCTGTGGTGCTAGATTTAGGACTACCGCAGATGGATGGTCTGGCGGTTCTAAAAAGACTGCGCGCCAGAAAGCAAAATACCAGTGTGATTATTTTAACCGCACGGGATAGCCTGGAAGACCGCATTGTCGGGTTAGACCTGGGTGCAGACGATTATTTAATCAAGCCCATCAAGCTTGCTGAACTGGCAGCTAGGCTTAGGGCGCAACTCCGCCGTCAGCACACGGTATTAGAGTCCATTATTGAGTATCCACCCCTGACATTAAACACCAAAGATCGTTTAGTGACCTATCAGAATGAACCGTTTGCACTTTCACCACGCGAATTAAGCTTGCTGGAAACGCTATTATTGCGCATAGGTAAGGTAGTCAGTAAAGAAAGCCTGCTAGAAAGCATTAGCGACTGGGACGATAGTCTGGGTAAGAATGCGGTTGAAGTGTATATGCACAGATTAAGAAAGAAATTACTGGCTATAGGTGTAGAGATTCGTACCGTGCGCGGTTTAGGTTACATGCTGGATAAACAATAATTAAGTCGGTTCATCACCACATCTAATAACTTCAGGGCCATATATTCAAATCATGCAGCACGCTGGCAGCTCCCCTACTAACGCTTCTTTACGCAAAAAAATCATGAGCTGGTTAATGCCACTCATGCTATTACTCATTGCCGTAGACAGTACGATATTACACAGATTGGCAGTCAATGCGCTGGAAAAAGAGCTGGGCGCTGATTTATATAGCTCGGTAGAAGACATAGCGGACTACTTGAGCCGATCAGGTACAGATGCCAAAGATTTCGAGTTACTGGAAAATGCCAGCAGAATTCTACTCAATGACGAAGGGGAT
>JAZJZG010000105.1:0-1002 GCA_040389995.1 Pseudomonadota bacterium
GATATTCGCTCTAAAGCCGTTGTATATGAGCCTGGATTTTTGCGGCTAGCCATGCCCAATCATGACGACCAAGCCGCTGTGGCGCATAAAGTCATTCAGTGGTATAAAAAACAAGCGCTCACCGACTTTGCGCGGCGTTTAGAAATTTTCTCGACAAAACTAGGTGTAGGTTTTTCTTCACTTAGCTTATCGAATGCACAATCGCGCTGGGGTAGTTGCAATAGCCGTAAAGAAATCCGGCTTAACTGGCGGCTACTGCAGGCACCGCCACACATCATCAATTACGTCGTGTGCCATGAACTGGCGCATTTAAAAGAAATGAACCACTCCGCTAAATTTTGGGCGGTAGTGGCTAGTATCTGTCCAGATTACAAATTTTCTGAAAAAGAACTTAAGACCTTATCCTCAACATTGCACCGCATGTAACTGGAAATTGAAACGGCAAATAGCATAAAGCTCTGCACCGTAAAATAGTTGAGATTCGACTCGATTTAATGTCAAAGTATCTGCTTAATATCATTGGCAATATCTGCCGGCCTTTCGCCATAATCTATATAAAGCCTGATTTTTCCTTGTTTATCAAATGCATAAGCGCCTGCGCTATGATCAATGGTGTAACCACTTTTGCCTTGAGATTCAACTTTTTTGGCATAAACCTTAAAAGTAGCAGCAGTTGCAGCAATTTCTTGCTCAGTGCCTCGCAAACCAATGAACCGTTTATCAAAAGATGGCACAAACTTAGCTAAAACCTCCTGTGTATCGCGCTCTGGGTCTAGCGTGACAAACAACACCTGCAACTCATCAGCACGGTTGCCTAGCATTTTCATGGTTTGTTTTAGATCAGCCATGGTCGTAGGACAAACATCCGGGCAGTGCGTATAGCCAAAAAACAGTACCACGGCTTTGCCTTTAAAATCCGCCAAGGTGCGCTGCTTACCCGTATGGTCGGTCAAACTCAAGCCTTGCGCGCGGAACATCTTCCTTGTCAACATTCTGCGCAAT
>JAZJZG010000105.1:1012-6268 GCA_040389995.1 Pseudomonadota bacterium
TTTTAGTCGCCTCTTTTGCAGAATTACACGCTACTAAAACACCGATTAATAAAGCCATCCATAAATATCGCATACCACAACTCCAATCAAACTTTAATTTCAACTTTTATACAGGATTTGATTTTAACATACTGAAAGAATTCAGCCCTTTAGTTTACAATAATGGTTTTTACAAAATTCGTTCAATAAGGCAGCAAAATGGCAATTCCAACCTCAATGGCAGACCGCGACGGCGTAATTTGGTACGACGGCAAGATGGTCAACTGGCGCGATGCCACTACCCACGTTCTAACCCACACCTTACATTATGGCATGGGTGTATTTGAAGGCGTACGTGCGTACAAAACAGATAAAGGCACCGCGATTTTTCGCTTGCAAGAACATACCGACCGTCTTTTCCGCAGTGCGCACATTCTGCAGATGAAAATGCCATTCAGCAAAGAACAATTGATGGATGCGCAAAAAGCAGCGGTACGCGAGAATAATCTGGAATCCGCCTACATGCGCCCAATGTGCTTTTACGGCGCTGAAGCCATGGGTATTTCAGCTAAAACACTGTCAACGCACGTGATCGTTGCCGCATGGAAATGGGGCGCCTACATGGGTCAAGAGGCGTTAGATAACGGCATTCGCGTTAAAACCTCGTCATTTTCACGCCACCACGTCAATATCACCATGTGTAAAGCCAAAGCCAACGGCAATTACATGAACAGCATCCTGGCACACCAAGAAGCTGCACTAGATGGCTATGATGAGGCACTGTTGCTAGACGTAGATGGTTTTGTCGCGGAAGGCTCAGGCGAGAACATATTTATTGTACGTAACGGCAAACTCTATACGCCTGACCTCACTAGCGCGCTAGAAGGTATTACCCGCGACACCATCGTACAATTAGCCGGTGAAGTCGGCCTAGAAGTGATCGAAAAGCGCATCACTCGTGATGAAGTATATTCAGCAGATGAAGCCTTTTTTACCGGCACAGCCGCCGAAGTAACGCCGATTCGTGAATTAGATCGCCGTAACATTGGTGAAGGCAAGGCTGGCCCCGTGACCAAGCAACTGCAAAAATTGTTTTTTGATGTAGTCACAGGTAAATCGCCTAAACATGCTGATTGGTTAACACTCGTTTAATCAACGCACCTAAGCGAATAAGGAAATATAGATGTCCGAAGCTAAAGAATTTACCAGTCGTGTTATTGAGGTCTCGGCAAAAGACCTCCCCCTACACTGCCCAACTGCTGAGGTGGCGCTTTGGTCATCTCATCCTAAAGTGTTTTTAGATATTACCGCAACCGGGCAAGTGGCTTGCCCTTATTGCGGGACGCAATATAAACTTAAAAAAGGTGAGCAGGTAAAGCATCACTAACTAAAACGCGTGTCCAGTAATTGCACTTCTTTTACTAGCTTGATATGGTTTACGAGATTGTTAAACTTCTACACCTAATCAAACTAGTAAAATTTCAGCATCATCGATTATAGTCACCACGCTCACCACCACGCTCATCATGACCTCTTTGCTGGCTATTGTCTTCATGATGATCCCGGTCTCGCCGATAACCTTCGTCTTGACCTCTAATATAGCAACCACTCAAACCAATCGCCACCAAACTTAATACCAGTAATAATTTTTTCATGATCTATCCTTCAGCAAAAATATTTCGCTGTTAGCTAAATTGCACTTCTACTAATTTTTGTGTTCATTTGCTTCATCTTTAATCGCTTTACCGCCCTGCTGAATATCTTTGCCTGCGCCTTCTACTGTGTTGCAACCAGAAAGTGTTGCTAGTGCACCAGCTAGAAATAGCGTTGTCAGTAGTGACACAAGAATTTTTTTAATCATGATGAATCTCCTGATATAGAAAACGAATGAGGTCTAAAATTCAAAAGTCTGATAACACCTTGAGAGCCTCTGATATGTATCATACGCCAATAAACTGAAATGTTCTGTACGATAGCGCACAAAACGAGCTCTCAAATTGATACGGCCTGCAAGGTACGAAAATCCATATTGGCACTGCTGCCCCACAACTGGGTAATCACCTGCTTGGCATTCGCCGCTTCGCTATTCGTCCAGAAAGTAACATCAGCTATTGGGTTTGTATTTGGCGTTTTAACTTTTGCCAATACATCAAGTTCGAACAAACGCTTTTGCAAATGATTAGCTACGGCTGCACCAGTATCGATCAGCACAATATCAGGCCCAACAATTTGCTCAATCAGCCGCCGTACAAATGGATAATGTGTACAGCCCAACACTATCGTATCTGCCCCTTTATCTAGCAGTGGCTGGCAATATCGTTCTAGCAATTTAAACGTGTTATCGCTACTTAACTCGCCGCGTTCAATACATTCCACCAAACCCACGCAAGCTTGGGTGACTACCTCTACATTGCGACCATAGCTTTCCAGCAATGCGGCAAATTGTGCACTTTTAAGCGTGCCTACCGTTGCCAGCACACCAATGACGCCATTTCTGGTCGCAGCAGCGGCAGGTTTAACCGCAGGCTCCATACCGATGATCGGCAAGGAATATCTTGCACGTAGCGCGTCAATCGCCGCTGCCGTAGCCGTGTTACAGGCAACCACTAAGGCTTTGGCATCTTTGGCTATTAAAAAATCTGCAATTTCAAAACAACGTGATCGAATTTTCTCCGGCGTCTTATTGCCGTAAGGGGCGTATTTACTATCTGCCACGTAAAGCAGCTGCTCATATGGCAGTAAGGCATGAATATGCTTTAGAACAGAAATACCACCCACACCAGAATCGAATACGGCGATTGGTTTCTCACTAGACTTAATGATTTGTGCGCTCATTGCAAGGTTGTCATCAGTTACAATGCTTAGATTATAAGCCCGCAAGGGCTTCCCCACAGAATATATGAGCTAAAGCTCATATATTCATAAATGAAATGATTTAATTATGGTGACAGGATTAAACAATGGGCAATAGGCTAAGTAAGATTTACACACGCACGGGTGACGACGGGACGACTGGTTTAGGTGACGGTAGCCGTATCAACAAAGACAGCTTGCGTGTAGACGCGATGGGCGATGTGGACGAACTGAACTCCGTCATTGGCATGATGATAACAGAAGATATACCCACGACGTTATTACCTACACTGACGCAAATTCAACATGATCTATTTAATTTGGGTGGCGAAATCTGCATTCCGGGTTATGTGATTTTGCAGCAATCACGCATTGAAGATTTAGAAGCTTTGATTGATACGCTAAATGACGACTTAGCGCCGCTGAAAGAATTTATTTTACCAGGTGGCACTAAAGCTGCAGCTTACTGCCATCTTGCACGCACGGTTTGTCGCCGTGCTGAACGCAAACTGATTCAACTGCATCGCAGTGAAAAAGTCACCAGTATTTCCTTACAATATCTCAATCGATTATCTGATTTATTATTTGTGCTGTGCCGCACCATCAACAAAGCTGCAGGTGTAAGCGATGTATTATGGAAAAATGAGCATAGCTAAATTTAAGTTATAATTTAGCTATGATTAAAAAACTGCTGGATAAAATTTTTAAGCCCAAAGGCACCGAAACTGATGGGGCTAAGAATGAGTCGGCTAAAACACCGAGGAATCCGTCAAATCGCCCCATACTTGGCACCAAAAAATCTACAAAAAAAAATACCACGCCTACTGATAAACACAGCAACGCACGCATCATTGCGCATAAAACTCACAAGATCGATCGCAATCTATTAAGCAGTGCCGCCCTTAAAACTACAGAAGGCTTACAAAAAGCCGGCTTTGATGCCTACATAGTAGGTGGAGCCGTGCGTGATTTATTGCTCAAACGCATCCCTAAAGATTTTGATGTAGCAACTAACGCCACGCCAGAAGAAGTCAGCCGTATATTTAGGCGCTCACGCATTATTGGTCGCCGTTTTAGATTGGTGCATGTGTTGTTTGGTGATGAAACGATTGAGGTTTCTACATTTAGAGGCAGTCATCTTGAAGAAAGCGGCGATTCAAAAGTAGCGGACTCCGGCCGTATTATCCGCGACAATGTATTCGGCTCAATCATAGATGATGCGGTACGCCGCGATTTTACCGCCAATGCGCTATATTACGACCCTGCTAGCCAAGAGGTGCTCGATTTTCACAATGGTTTTGCAGACATAGAAGCCGGCATTTTACGCATGATAGGCAAACCTGAAACACGCTATGCAGAAGATCCTGTGCGCATGCTACGCGCAGTGCGATTGTCGGCCAAGCTAGGTTTAAAAATCGACGCCGCCACGCAGGCACCCATCGCAAAAATGGCTGATTTATTGCAAGACGTGCCGGCAAGCCGCTTATTTGATGAAATGCTCAAGTTGTTTTTATCTGGCCATGCTCTCGAAAGCGTGAGCGCGCTGCGCGAACAGCATCTACATCACGGCTTATTACCGATGCTGGACGTAGTGCTGGAGCAGCCAATGGGTGAACGCTTCGTCATGCTGGCCTTGCAAAATACGGATAACCGCATACTGTCAGGCAAATCGGCTAACCCCAGCTTCTTGTTTGCAACCTTACTATGGCATGAAATGCTTACCGCTTGGGATACGTTCAAGGCCGATGGTCACCATACCATTCCAGCGCTACACATGGCGATGAGTGAAGTGATTGCGACGCAAGCCGAAAAACTAGCAATACATAACCGCTACACCGCGACAATGAAAGAAATCTGGGGCTTACAGCCACGTTTTGAGCAGCGCGCCGGCAAGCGACCTTTTGGTTTACTCACGCACCCACGCTATCGTGCAGGTTATGACTTTTTATTATTACGTTGCGAATCTGGCGAATTACCCATGGAGTTAGGTGAATGGTGGACTACTTTCGCCGATGCAGATGGCGAGGCACGCACAGCCATGCTGCAAACAGATACTGCGCCGAAAAAACGTAGAAGAAAAAGCCGCAAGAAAGCTGCCAACCCTGATGTTACTGCCGGCAGTTTATAATTGCCGTTTTGTTAGCAAGCACAGTAATCAAGACCTTATAAGAACCATATGAATCAAGCTTTTGTTGCGCTAGGCAGTAATTTGGCGAACCCTATCGCACAGGTGCAAGCGGCATTTGCTGCACTGGGAAAAATCCCTCACACGCGAATTATCAAAAAATCATCGTTGTACCGCACTGCACCGATTGGTTACGATGCTGACCAGCTAGCCCAAGTACCCGATTTCATCAATGCGGTAGCCGAACTTGAAACTGATTTAGCACCGTTAGCATTACTCGATGCATTATTTGCCATTGA
>JAZJZG010000105.1:6278-8805 GCA_040389995.1 Pseudomonadota bacterium
ACGCCCATACGTAAATGCGCCACGCGTGCTGGATTGTGACTTGCTGCTATATGAAAACACCATATTGAACACGAAAAAACTGACCTTGCCACACCCACGCATGCACACCCGCGGTTTTGTTTTATTACCATTATTTGAAATCGCACCGCATCTATCATTACCAAATCATGGCAAAATAGCGCAATTGATTAACCAGCAGCTAATCGTAGGGGTAGAGAAATTAGGGGTAGAAAAATTATAGTGCTTCAATTAACAGTGGTCAGATTAAACACATGAGCATTTTCAATAAATATCCATATATCGTCGTAGAAGGGCCTATCGGCAGCGGCAAAACTACGCTGGCACGCATGTTGGCAGACAGGTTTCCTGTTGATTATTTATCTGAAAAAGCCGAGGCGAACCCGTTCTTGCCGCGCTTCTACCAAGATGCGCAGCGCTATGCCTTACCTACCCAGCTATTTTTCTTGTTCCAGCGTGCCAACCAAATTAAAGACTTGAGCCAGCGCGATATGTTTGCAAAACCTATCGTCGCTGATTTCTTTTTGGAAAAAGACCCGATTTTTGCGCGACTGAATCTAGACGACGAGGAATACGCGTTATACCACCAAATATATCAACACTTACACATCAAAGCCTCTAAACCAGATTTAGTGATTTACCTGCAAACTCCGCTGGATGCACTGGTAGAGCGAGTTGAAGAGCGTAGCGTCACTTATGAGCAAGAGATTCCACGCGAATATTTAGAGCGCCTGGCTAATGCCTATAGTGAATTTTTCCATAATTACGACGCATCGCCGGTATTGATCGTCAATAATGAAAAATTGAATATATTAAAAAACGCAGGTGCACTGGATCTACTACTGACGCGAATTGGCCAGATTAAAGGGCAACGTGAATTCTTCAACCCGAATTTTGATTAAGTTCAGCATATGAGTTTTACCAAGTTTCAACAACAAGCCGCATCGGGCGAAAAGATTGCCATGCTCACCTGCTACGACGCCACTTTTGCAAAATTAAGTGCCGCCGCAGGCGTTGATATTCTATTGGTCGGCGACTCCTTAGGCATGGTGTTGCAAGGTGCAGAAAACACCTTAAACGTCACCATGCAAGACATGGTCTATCACACAAAATGCGTAGCAGCAGGCGCGCCTAATACATTTATTATTGCCGACATGCCTTATGGTAGCTACGAATTTGACGAGAAGCTTGCCTATGCCAACGCGCAATTGCTGATAGATGCCGGTGCGCACATGGTCAAGCTAGAAGGCGGCGGCGCCATGGTGCATACAGTACATTATTTAGTTCAGCATAACATCGCCGTATGCGCACACTTAGGCTTTACGCCTCAATCGGTCCAACAACTTGGCGGCTATAAAATTCAGGGTAAGACCGATGAAAGTGCTAAGCAGATTACACAAGATGCCATTGCTATGAGTGAGGCTGGTGCTAGTTTAGTGTTGTTAGAAATGGTGCCTGCACACTTAGCCAAGCACATCACTACAACCATACGCGCGCCAACCATAGGCATAGGCGCTGGCATAGACTGCAGTGGTCAAGTATTAGTGTTACAAGATTTACTAGGAATTTATACTGGCGTTGCCAGCAAAAATCCTGGCGATTACAAAAGCCCCAGATTCACGCATAACTTTCTGACAGACAGTGCGATGAATGGCGCGCCAACTATACAAGCCGCAGTTGCCGCTTATGTAAGCGCGGTAAAAAATAAAACATTCCCCGCCATTGAACATAGCTATTAAAAAATAGTAACGAGATTCAACGCGCTTTAAATATAAAGATTCAGATAGATGCAAATTATTCAAACCATAGCCGAGCTGAGACGCGCACTTAATGACCAAGCCAGTATTGCATTGGTACCAACCATGGGCAACTTACATGCGGGGCATTTGCAACTGGTCAACATTGCCAAACAGCACGCCCAATGTGTAGTAGTCAGTATTTTTGTAAACCCTTTACAATTTGGCGCCAATGAAGATCTGGCGAATTACCCCCGCACCTTGGATGCTGATTGCGAAAAACTGAGATTGGCTGGTGCCAATATTGTATTTGCTCCAAATGTGGCTGAAATATATGCGGATTTTGATGGTGAGAACCTAAACCAATCCATGACGATCAACCCGTCAGCGATTGCCAACGAACTGTGTGGCGCTTCACGCCCAGGGCATTTTGCAGGCGTTGCTACGATAGTGCTGAAGCTGTTTAATATAGTTTTTGCAAATGCGGCGCAAGCAAAAATTGCAGTATTTGGTCAAAAAGATTTTCAGCAATTGTTTATCATTAAACAATTGGTACGTCAATTTAACCTGCCGATCAACATTATTGCCGCCGATACCATACGTGAAACCAATGGCCTAGCGATGAGTTCACGCAACGGTTATTTATCGACTGAGCATCTCAGTCAGGCCTGCCAGCTAAATAATGCTTTGCAGGAAATTGTAAGCACACTAAAGCACAAAACACCTGACGCAGTTGCAGTAAGCTTTGCCGAGCTAGAGCAACAGGCATTCAA
>JAZJZG010000106.1:0-3575 GCA_040389995.1 Pseudomonadota bacterium
AAGCGAGTCAGATATTGATGTGTTGAGTGGAGTTGCTGCAAATGGACACACCCCTCAGCGTATTTTAGATGAGCTGGCTGCCTCGGCAGAAGCAGATATTAGGCGTGGAGTGATACTTAACCGCAAGGCTAAACGCATAACATTATTGCCCTTGCTGGAAGACCCGTATTACTTGCATAGGTTGATGCTGGTGGCTAATCCTGAGCTAAAAGAACGAGATAAATGGCCTCTCTGCGAGGATCCGGACTCCAGTGTCAGATTTGCCGCATTTAGATGGTTTGCAGAATTGATGAAGGGGACTGAAGAATTTGCTTAAGTAATGATTGAATAGTGACCAAACTTAAATCGTGAGTTTTGATCAAATTGAAAGATAAGTAAGAAGTTTCTAAAAGTTAAAGAGTTTGAGGAGAGGGAAGATATGAAAATATTAGTTGCTGTAAAACAGGTTGCTGCGTTAGATGAAGACTTTGAGATTCGCGCAGATGGAAAAGATGTAGAGGAAGATTTTTTTCTATACGATCTTAATGAGTGGGATGACTTCTCACTTGAAGAAGCGATGAAAATCAAGGAAGCCAGCGATACTGAGGTTGAGGTCGTTGTGGTTTCAGTAGGACCAGATCGTGTCGATGAAAGTCTGCGTAAATGCCTAGCCAAAGGTGCTGACCGTGCAATTAGAGTCTGGGATGACGCCATTGAGGGTTCTGACGCGATTGCCGTTGGTCGAATCTTGGCTGCGGTTGCGAAAAAAGAAGCGCCGGATATGATATTTGCTGGTGTGCAATCATCAGATCAAGCGCATTCATCAACCGGTATCTCTACTGCGGCTTATTTGGATTGGCCACATGCAGCGGTGGTTGCTGACCTGCAATATAAACCAGGCAGCAAAACTGCAGTGATTCGACGTGAACTTGAAGGCGGCATGCTGCAAGAAGTTGAGATCAACTGTCCAGCTGTGCTGACGATTCAGTTAGGTATCAACAAGCCACGTTACGCCTCGTTGCGTGGCATTAAACAAGCCGCTGCTAAACCTATTGAAGAGGTTTCGTTAACTGATATTGGTTTGGCTGCCGATGCAGTAGGCGCTAATAGTTCAATGTCCAGAGTTCGTCGTATGTATATACCAGCTAAAGGCCGTGCACAAATGATAGAAGGCACGGTTGCCGAGCAAGCGGCAAGAATTATTGAAATTATTAAAGAATTTAAGGGAGCATAAGATGAAAACAATTTTAGTTATCGCGGAACATCGCCGCAACGAGTTACGTCCTGTGACCTTAGAACTCATTTCAGCCGCTCAAGGGCTAAAAAGCGCTGCGGATGATAAAGTCGTAGTGGCAGTGATCGGCAGTCAAGCCGACAGCTTTGTCAGTGCATTATCCGTCAATGGCGTGGATGAAGTGGTCGTTGTAAAAGCGCCAGTTCCTGATTTTGACCCGGATATTTTTGAATCAGCGGTTGCGACATTGATTGAATCTAGAAAACCTGCAGCGGTACTTCTACCGCACACGGTCGATTCTTTAGGTTATGCAGCAACACTGGCTAGTAACGGCGGCTATGGTTATGCTACAGATGTGTTCATTGCTGAATATCAAGGCAATGACCTAGTGGCTACACGCGGCGGCTACAATCAGAAAGTGAATGTGGAAGTAGATTTCCCGGGCAAAGATACAGTAGTGTTGACGTTACGCCCAAGCGTATTTAAGCCGCTAGAAGGCGCTGGCAGCCCTGTAGTCAGCAGCTTGGATTTACCGGCAGTTGCGTCACGCAGCCAAAACAAAGAGTTCATTGAGCTTGGTGGTGGTAATGATATTGATATTACTACTGTTGATTTCATCATGTCGATTGGCCGTGGCATCGGTGAAGAAACGAATGTAGAGCAGTTCCGTGAACTGGCAGAGACAGCTGGTGCAACACTATGCTGCTCACGCCCAATCGCGGATGCCGGCTGGTTGCCAAAATCAAGGCAAGTCGGGCAGTCTGGTAAGGTCGTAGGCTCATGCAAACTTTATGTTGCAATGGGTATTTCAGGATCTATCCAACATATGGCTGGTATGAAGCACGTCCCAACTATTGTGGCGGTGAATACAGACCCTAATGCATCTATTTTCAATATTGCTAAATACGGCATCGTTGCTGATATTTTTGATATTGAGGAAGAACTGATTAGCCAGCTTTCCTGATGCATCTGCAGTCGTTGTAAAATAAAAAAAGCCTTACATTTTTGTAAGGCTTTTTTTATGGAGCTAGATGACCCTAACCTCAGCCCAAGGCACTGAGGGAATGATATTCTGTTCTTTTAAAACGAATTTTTCATCTACCTGCTGAAACCCATGGTCCAGGTACATATTACGCGATAGATGATTCTGATTGGTTGGGCGGCAATGCCCAGTTAAACTTGTTTTTTGACTTCCTACATGACTTAGCTTAGCGATTTCATTTAACATCGCAGTCTCGACGCCATATCCAAAAACACGGCAACTCAGCACGAAGATTGGAATATCGGTGTTATCAGATTCCGTGGTCATCACGGCGACACAGGCTACGCCCATGTCACCAAATCGATCTTGTGCATTAGCAATAAGAATGCGGGCATTGGTTGAGGTATGCCAGGCTTGTACTTGCTCAAGATTGGTGCGGCTACCACACAGGTTCCATTGGTTAGTCCGATTGATTAACTCGACAACGCGCTTAAGATCGTTCTTTTTCGCTTCATGAATGTCAATCACCAAACCAAGCTTTTTAAGGGACTCAACGTCTCTAATGCTACTTTCTTTTGCTTGCGACGCTACGAACTCATCCCGTTCCAGTTGTTCTTGATATAGCTGGGTTCGATTGACATCTGAGCTGCCATGAATAATGCCTTCCCATAGTGCAATCCTTTCCCAAACGGCAGTGTCACTAGGGTCTAAGGTTAACATGTCTGGAAACGCTTCCGTTACCAATGTGCGCTCATTTTTGCTGGTATCCATGAAGACCATATGCCTGGTTTGCAAGTTAAGCTGATCTTTAATAGACTGGATAGCGCCTATTTTATTCGTGATGCCAATTTGTGCCGCAATAAAATCATTGTCATTAAAGAGTCCGCCTTGAGCACCCATGCCACTGGATTTATTCTTGGTAACAATCGACAGTATGATGCCGCCATGTGCTTGTAGTTGTTTAAGTACGGCTTGCCGTGTTTGAAGATGTACCATGCTATTTTCAGTGTTAGCGGTATCCAAAAATATTTGCTCTAAATCACATAGGATGAGCTTTTTGCCAACCAATTCTGCAACTGTACTAATGCGTTCATTGTATTCAACAGCAAGTTTTTGACTGAGCACCGTAGCATGTTGAAACTTTGAAGTATGAAGAAATCGACTTAATTGATACTTGCCAAACTTTTTAATAAGCGCATTTTCATCTAACAGGAAAAGATGCTGAAATGAGGAGGTATTTTTATCTACTATATAGCCCAGTATCCATTCATTGATCTTTCTTTTTGCAAATAGCCGCGCACGCCAGGTTAGGCTTAATCGTGCAACCGTCTTAATTAAACTGGTTGAACGTGGAATCAATAAGGAGTTGTGAATGTAAAT
>JAZJZG010000107.1:0-7767 GCA_040389995.1 Pseudomonadota bacterium
TAGACTTCCTATTAAAAGCGATGCAGAACACGATGCTGCATTGTCTGAACTCAGCTGTGTGTATCTGGGCGCTAACGGCTGCCAAGTCTACGAAGAGCGGCCTTTAATTTGTCGGTTGTTTGGCACTACGCCTGCTTTACCTTGCCCTAATGGCAGAAGACCTGCCGTCATGATTGAGCCTGAAATTGCATCTAGAGTTCACGGTTTTCTTGCAGAAACCCGTCAAGTATTGCTTTAAGTGCGTGGCATCAATTAGTATAAATTATGTCCATGACTCAGTATGGCAGGGCTGCTTGGTCTGAGTTTTGACGTAAAGAGTAATCAGATAACTCTTCTCGTGATTCGAAACCACAAGCTTCCCAAAATTGCTGCGCAATTAAATTATCGCGCTTTACTAAACAATGTATTTTTTGAATATCCTCAAGCTGAATTGCACTCACAGACGCACTCACTAACCTAGAGCCTATGCCTCGCTCACGATAATCAGGTTTTACCGCCATATGGTAAAGATAGCCACGCCATCCATCGTGACCGGCTAGTATTGCGCCGATCAATCTAGTACCAGCATAAGCACCATAGCTGCAGATCGGATTCCTACGTAAAAATCTACCTAGCACTTCAGGAGTATCTGTTTGACGAACGTCAATATTTCCAGCGGCTTCCCACAACTTGATTAGCTTTGGGTAGTCTTCCTCGTGTATTGAGCACAGCACAACTTGCTTTCTCATTTAATTAACCTAATTATTCACTGGCATACGCGAAATCTGTTCAGGACTACCATATTGCTGAACATAATCTCGAATCATCTGACGCACAATTTGAGATGGCGTCACATCCCGTAATGTGCATATTTCCTCAAATATCTGTTTTTTAGTAGGGTCAATCAACAGCGTGAGCCGTGCGGTACGGTTTTCCATAAGAATTTCCATTTAATGTTAATCGTATGTTAATATAATTAACATTAAATCACAAACTTAATTTCTAATCATGATTGCTATTCTCGAAGCAAAACGTGCTGGGCTGCTTTCCAAGAAGCATTGGCTCAACAATATTTTGGCGGGTGTGATCGTCGGCGTTGTCGCACTACCCTTAGCCATGGCGTTTGCAATTGCTTCTGGCGCTAAGCCAGAGCAGGGGCTTTATACTGCAATCGTGGCAGGTGGCCTGGCTTCACTGTTTGGGGGCAGTCGACTGCAAATTTCTGGCCCTACTGGTGCTTTTATTGTCATTCTGGCAGGTATTACCGCCAAATACGGTATCGAAGGTTTGCAAGTAGCAACACTTATGGCAGGTATCATGCTGATGTTAATGGGGTTAACACGGCTAGGTGGAGTGATTAAATTTATCCCAGACCCAGTCATTATTGGTTTTACTAGTGGCATTGGTGTCATTATCTGGGTCGGTCAATGGAAAGATTTTTTTGGATTAGCACCAATTGCTGGTGCCGAGCATTTTCACCAAAAATTCTGGCATCTGTTACAAGCATTTCCAAGCCTTCAGCTTGAAACCACAGCACTAGGATTGTTAACGCTATCTGTTCTTTTATTGTCTCCGCGAGTTTTTAAACGCATCCCTTCACCTCTGGTAGCGATGGTGGTAGCGACGGTTGTGCAGTGGTACTTTGGTTTTGAAGAAGTTACTACCATTGGCAGTGCTTTCGGTGGTGTTCCTCAAAGCTTGCCACATTTCCAATTACCATCAGTAACGTTTTCAGAAATACTGCAGCTTATTGGACCCGCATTCACTATCGCGCTATTAGGTGCTATTGAATCCTTACTATCTGCTGTAGTGGCTGATGGTATAGCTGGCACTAAACACGACTCTAATCAGGAATTGGTTGGACAGGGTATTGCTAATATTTTTTCGCCATTGTTTGGCGGCTTTGCCTCTACTGGTGCGATTGCGCGCACTGCCACCAATATCCGCAATGGTGGTACGAGTCCATTGGCAGGTCTTTTCCATGTCTTGACACTAGTGAGTATCGTGCTAATACTTGCACCACTGGCCTCACATATTCCGCTCTGTGCATTGTCTGCCATATTATTCGTAGTGGCTTATAACATGAGTGAGTTGCATCGTTTTTCACATATGGTACGCACTGCGCCAAGATCTGACGTTGCAGTATTACTAATTACCTTTCTTTTAACAGTGTTTGGTGACTTAGTCATTGCAGTGAATATTGGGGTGTTATTGGCTTGTCTGCTTTTTATGAAACGTATGTCAGATGCTGTCATTATTCAGCAACAGCCACATAAAGAGTTGATGGTGGAAACTGGAAATATTGATTTCAAATTACCTCCTAAAACTGTTGTTTTCACCATGGAAGGACCATTTTTCTTCGGTGCCGCACAACATCTAGAAAGTGCTTTAGAGAGTGTGCATGCCCATGCTGAAATATTGGTGTTGCGTTTAGGCAAAGTACCTTTTATTGATGCAACCGGTATGCAATCACTTTCGGATTTACTAGGTACCTGCAAGCGACATCACACTAGATTGGTGTTATGTGATGCACGACCTAATGTGCTTAAAAAACTAAAAGTGGCTGGTCTGTTTGGGCAAATAGGTCAGGAGAATGTGCTAGAAAATATACACCAGATGAATCATCTTGAAGAAACTGATACGAACTTTTAAGCGAGTTTTAAAGTTAGGAAAGATTTGTTTTCTTATTCAAAAGCTATGATTTTTTTGAATACCCATTAATTAACCAAGAAAGTATTTATGAGCAATTTACCGAAATGTCCGCAATGTAATTCAGAATACACCTACGAAGATGCCAACATGTATGTTTGCCCAGAATGTGCACATGAATGGGGTAAGGACGCAGGCATAACAACATCAGAAGAAATTAAAGTAGTACGCGATGCCAATGGCAATGTGCTGCAAGATGGCGACACTATTACCGTCATTAAAGACCTTAAAGTGAAGGGCTCTTCATCCGTAGTTAAGGTTGGGACCAAAGTCAAAAATATTCGTCTTATGGATGGCGATCATGACATTGACTGCAAAATTGACGGCATTGGTGCAATGAAGCTAAAGTCTGAATTTGTTAAGAAAGTCTAAGCTAGCTGGAAGCATACTGGCAGAGTTCAGCTCAAAAAAAGGCTAGACCCCAAGATTTGAATCTAACTACGCACAAGCTTTACGTGTTGCCGCGTTTAAAGGCCTTGGAATAATTATGATACCCAAAGATTTATTAGCTGAAGATTTAAAAATGGGGAGTTTGGTCGAAATCCTGGAAGGTGACACCCCGCCGACTAGACCTATGCATGCGGTTTACCTGAGGGGAGGGCAATCAGTTCAAAAGTTGACTACCTTTGTCGATTTCCTATTAGAAAGGTTTAAAGCTTAATAGACTGTATGGACTGGATTTTACTTATTCAGCATTGACACTAACGGCTCATAGTGGCCATTCAACGCTTTAATTAACGGCCTGTGTGGTTTTCGCGTAGGCCCGGTGGAATGACGGTTTGAGCTGCGTTCGGCGATTGCTGCTATTACTGCATTAAACCACAGACGCCATGAAGTCCCCACCCTAAACGGGCATTGGTAAACTTACCTTTAGTCTAAACAAGCTCCCACCTCGGTATTTATAGAGTAACCACCTTATCGAAATGATAGCTGGGAGTTGGAAGCTAGCGACTTTACATTTCATTACCAAGAGTTTTCATGAGCAATGTTTTATATAAAGTTAAAGATCTTATTATAGCATTGGGATCATTATGCGCTTTAGCTATCAGTAGCGAGCCTTCCAGTGTTGCTATATATAAGTCACCCCACGCTTGAGAATCAATAGTCTGATTTTTTGAAGTGAAGGCCTTTTCCATCATCCCCATAAATTCAGTTTTCCAGTTATTAAAGTGCTGTGATGCTGAATTGAACAATGTCTCATTACTTTCTGCCAACTCCATAGTGAAGATAGCCAACATACAACCTTTCTGCAATACTGGGTCCTTATAGGCTTCAATAGCATTATCCAGATAGCCCTCGAGATACAGGATAGGATCAGTTAGCTTTCTAAAAGGAGCTGCAGCTTGCCTTTCTTCCGCATCGTTCCAAAACTTCGCTAATACAGCTTCACCCAGAGCTTCCTTATTAGGAAACCACCCTTGGTAATACCGGCTAATTTGCAGACTGCATCCACCGCCATCGCCGAAAATCCACGGCTCAATATAAGGTCCTGAGCTCCCTCCAATATCCTGTCGCGGGACATCTCAGATTTCGTTTTATTCATGCCCAAGCACCTAATACAAATTTAAGTTGACAAATAATATCACATGTATAAACATACCGACTAGTTGGTATGTTTATATTAGATGATGGTCGATATTATGAAAACTAAAATTCTTGTTTAAGGCAAATCTGAAACGATGTTCTAAGCAGAAGGGTAGTTAGTCGTTGTGAAGCAGCAAATGTTGAACTATTTATTTTTTAACTTATAAAAGGAATTTAATCATGATGGATTGGAATGCTTACAGAAGTGAGTTAATGGGACGTGTTGGAGATCTGGCCAAATTAACTCCTGATACAGTAAAAGGTTATCAGATAGCATCGGGGGCTGGCGCCACAACAAATCACTTAGATGCTAAAACTCGTGAACTGATTTCGCTAGCTGTAGCGGTTACAACAAGATGTGATGGTTGCATTACCGTGCATGCGAATGAGGCAGTGAAAGTAGGTGCAACTGAGGCTGAGATTGCAGAAGCATTAGGTGTCGCTATTGCGATGAATGCCGGCGCGGCACTTGTCTACTCCGCAAGAGCTTTGGATGCTGTGAAAAGTGTCACGCACCATAAGTAAATTGTTCTCTTCCTAAAACCTGTCTGGGATTACGCTACGTAAGCTACTTACGTGCTGAAGTTGCTGCTCGAAGTAAGAACTTGGATTGTGGGTAAATGCTAATGTGATGGCACCATGGGATTGGGGAAAAGGTAATAGGGAGTAATTTAATAGGTATGTCCCTATTACCCATTTCATTAAAGTGAGTGCGCCTTAGCTAACCAAGATAATGCGTTTAAAGCGCTTAAAATAGAGTGTGATCATTTAAACAGCGCAATAATTGCGCTGAAAGCATCTTTCAGCCAAGATCTGTCCATTATTCAGTATATCTCTAAGTAAAGCCGAGGATATATACAAGGGTCTTGAGAAAAAATCGCTGATGGAGATAGACCAATCTAGACAATAAATAAAGCTGGGGATGATAGTTCTAACCCCAGCCAATAGTTTTAAATCAGCGATAGATCGCGCTTTTTAAATAGGCTGAATGGGATATGCGCGGAACGCACAAACTTTGATTTAAGTAGGTGTTTTAAGTTGTACGATAAGTTTTGATTATCAATGTAGGGAGAATCATTTAATCTATAAAACGAACCGTCATGTTTTGCCCTAATTATCTTATTCACAACATCGTAATTTTTGATATAGTCTTGCACATGGTTAATACGGGTGTCATCGGTAAAACGGGGTACAGTACGAAGCCATAATTCCACATCATCATTAGTAACGATTACTTGACCAAATAAATCGGAGTCAACGCACATATAAGCCTTAATTAAAAAGCCATGCACCCTAAACTATAATGTTAGTTTTCTTTCGTATAATGTATATTATGTAAAAATAGATCCTAAGTTATAAGTGTTCATAATTCTGATCATCCTACGTATTACATAGTGTTATTGGAAGTGAAGATGTAATATTTTGGATTGATGCAACCGCAGGTATGCAGGGCCGTAGTCAAACCAGTCGTGAACACTACGCGAAAACTTATGGCGCAGAAAATTAGATAAAAGCATCAAAATTAATCAGAACTAAAATGCATAAAAAGTACAGTATGAACCGTACTTGCATATTTACGGAAGTCCTGATTGTCCTATGTTTATCAAGTGATTAGCACATGATAAACATGACTGTGCCATAGAAAGCGTAATGCTAAGACTTAGTTGCAGTATTATCTTTACTATTTAAAACAGCAACTAAGCCTTTAAACCAACTCATTACTCCCCAAGCTGCAAGCGCGACGATTAAATTTCTTATTAGCTCGCCCGTGATATTTCCCTCTATTGCTAACAATATCGACTTATTCAGCAACATATGAATTACTACTACCAGTACAAAAAAACAAAAATAATTAACAATTGTTTTCATTATGATATTGCGCCCTTAATTGATTTTGATGATCTAAAATTTATCATATTCTTAGTTCTTATATGCACTGGTAAGTACGTTTTAGAGTGCAGTATGTCTCTTGCTGAATAGTTAAAAACCCGAATGCTATACAGTGAAATTCTAACTATCTTACCCAAGATTTATACATGTTCTCTATTGTGTCACTTATATAAATCTAGGGGCACAGTCGTCACGTCGGCTACTTAATTATTCCTGATATTTAATCGCATCAAGAGAAATTAGTGCTACTGATATGAAACTTCGATAGAAAGCCACGTAGGGCTTGTTGTATTCTTTAGCAAAGTCAGTTGCTCTGTATGGTTTTCCGTTTTATGGGTTTGATTTATTCTTTCCAGGTCAAATAGTCATACATAATTTCTTATGTAAGTTTCGAATATGTCTTATATTTAGAATAAGCCTTTAGTTTCGTTGTCAATTTCTTGTTCCAGTGCTATATCACTAGTATTTTTAGCAATTAATTTTGCATGCTCAATCAATGCCTTGGCGTTTGGAATGTCACCTGTAGCTACTTTTAACTTAGCAAGTACATAGCTGCCTTGAGCTTCGTAATAAAGCCCACCCTGCTCTTTTGCGAATTTGATTATCTTATTAAGTACGTTTTCCGCACTAATGTAATTTTTTTCAATTATATAATAGCGGCCTAACTCAACGCTGGAATGGGCAAATTGATCTAGCGTACCAACTGACTCGTTCATTAAATAAGCTTTAATTTGATACTCTAGTGCCAGACTATTTTGATTCAATTTATGGTGGGTAAATGCAATCTTTTCATAGCTTTCACCACGCTCATTGTCATTTTCAGCAAGCTTGCTACCTAAAGTATATTCATCTAATGCTTGCGATAGTTTGCTTTCTTCAAAATAGACATCGCCAATCGCATCATGGCCTAAACGCTCAAACCCTAAGTTATTCGCTGCCTGTGCGTTGATAATAGTTTGCTGGTAATTTGCAATCGCTAAATCGTCTTGCTTGAGTGCTTTGTAAGTGTTGCCAGTTAGTAAGTTAATAATTGTTTTATCAAAAGCATCTACAGACTGCTTATTAGCAGCATTAAATGAATCCAGTGCAGCCTTGAAATCACCTTTGCCAGATAGTGCACGACCTTGGCAGATTAAGCCATCCTTATCATTTTTATTGCTGCTTAATATCTTGTTGGCTTGTACTAAAGCAGAGCTTACATCACCTTTTGCAATCGCTTGATTACACGCAAATACTTCAGAGCTCATTGCATAAACATTATTTATAAACAAATACATTAGAATTGAACTTAATGTGATTTGTAGTTTAATTTTGTAAGGCTTAATACTTGCTAATTGAGTATTTGTTAGATTTATGGCCTGTAATTTCATGATCACTTCTTTCTAGTTGTGCTATTTAAGATACTTGCTTTATTTAAGACATACAAATTGATGCATACAAAATCAGGATTATAAATAATCTGCCCAATTATGATCACTACCACTTCTTGCAAAGAAAAAAGGATTCAGTAGAGATTGTTTAGCGTTATAACGCAGGCTATGTCCAGACTCATCTACAATATCGCCACCTGCTTCATTTAAGATACAGTGTGCAGCAGCAGTGTCC
>JAZJZG010000108.1:0-2004 GCA_040389995.1 Pseudomonadota bacterium
CCCAATATGGTTTGGTTACCACGACTGAGACTAGCGTTACCTAATGCGCGCATTTGCCTGTCAAGATGCAGCTCGAGTTTGTCGCCGTCGATCACAATCGCGTCGCTGGTGTCATCGCTTGCGGGCACGATTTCACTTTCGGCTTGTGCAGACAGGCCGTAAGCTAATAAGGCAAGGGAAAAGCCACTCAAGAAACGGCTTTTCAGCATGAGATTATCGCTAATATTGCTACAGTAATGGATGAAGGAGTGGAAAGCACAGGTATATAGGCAAACGGTTTTAATTTATCAATGATAAAATCTCATAAATTGCACTTTTTGGCAATCAATAAATCATAATTCATCTTGCTGGGTGCCTACTTTTCCAGAGTAATGCAGTCCGGGATGATTTGAATTAAATTTCACTTGAATTTAAAAAATAGGCTGTCCTTAACTTGGGCAATCGTATTTTATATAACATTGGATAGCTGTGGATACAAGACAACAACAACTGCAAG
Source organism: Pseudomonadota bacterium (assembly GCA_040389995.1). Taxonomy (GTDB): domain Bacteria; phylum Pseudomonadota; class Gammaproteobacteria; order Burkholderiales; family Methylophilaceae; genus Methylotenera. Next base: position 497 of record JAZJZG010000108.1, read on the forward strand.
ATTGGCTAAATACAGTATTAAAAGCACAAAGTTCAGAGGCAAATTTCAGGCTCACAATTGCATCTGCTGATGCAAGTTTTAGACGTTATTTTAGAGTACATTTGCCAGATTCATATGCCGGGCATAGTAGCTTGATAGCGATGGATGCACCGCCGCCACAGGAGGATTGTGCGCCATTTGTCAGGATTGCCGAGTTGCTCCTGACCGCGGGTTTAAACGTGCCAAAGATGATCGCACAGGATTTACAGCAAGGTTTTTTGCTGCTAAGTGATTTGGGCGACGATACTTATTTATCACAACTTCAATCGGATAACGCTGCTAAGCTGTATGGCGACGCTACTGATGCACTCATTAAGCTGCAATTGGCAAGTAAGGCCAAGGTGTTGCCTAATTACGATGAAGCGCTACTCACACGGGAGATGCAGTTATTTCCGGATTGGTACGTCACCAAGCATTTAAACGCTACCTTGAATAATGAGCAGCAAGCGGTATTGAATAACACTTTTGCCGTGTTGAATAAAAACATATTAGCGCAAGGGCAGGTTTACGTGCATAGAGACTATCATTCGCGTAACTTGATGCTTACGCAGGATAATAATCCTGGGGTTTTAGATTTTCAAGATGCCGTGTATGGTGCGATTACCTACGACTTAGTCTCATTGTTAAAAGACGCTTATATCAGTTGGGAAGAAGAGCGAATCATCGATTGGGCAGTACGTTATTGGCAGCCGGCTAAAAAAGCCGGCTTACCAGTGCCGGATGATTTTTCAGAGTTCTATCGTGATTTTGAATGGATGGGCGCACAACGTCACATTAAAGTGCTTGGTATATTTGCCAGACTCTCGCATCGTGATGGCAAAAACGCTTATTTAAACGATATGCCGCTGGTGATGAACTATTTGCGTAAGGTATGTGAGCGTTACGTAGAGTTAAGGCCGATGCTGAGATTGCTGAATCAGTTGGAGAATGTCAAACCGCAAGAAGGGTTTACCTTTTAATGCGAGCCATGATATTGGCTGCTGGACGTGGTGAGCGCATGCGCCCACTCACTGATGCTACGCCTAAGCCATTACTGCCGGTAGGCGGTAAGCCACTTATTGTCTGGCATCTAGAGCGGCTAGCGCAAGCGGGTTTCACGGATGTTGTGATTAACCACGCGTATCTGGGTGAGCAGATTGAGCAGGCCTTAGGTAATGGTAGTCAGTGGGGTTTGACTATTCGGTATAGCCCTGAAGAGACAGCGTTGGAAACTGCCGGTGGTATTGCCAATGCCTTACATCTGCTGGGTGACGAGCCGTTTTTAGTGGTGAATGGCGACATCTTTATTGAGCTTGATTTTTCTGCGCTAAAATTAGCGCCTAATAAGTTAGCACATTTAGTGATGGTGAATAATCCACTGCAACATTTGCAAGGTGACTTTTTCTATCGAGATGGAGAGTTAGTGACTGCAGGTGAATCTAAACTTACTTTTTCCGGCGTAGGTATCTATCAGCCTGGTTTATTCGAGC
>JAZJZG010000108.1:2014-2294 GCA_040389995.1 Pseudomonadota bacterium
ATTGGAAAAGGCCAGCCAGCTAAGCTAGCGCCCATTTTGCGTGAAGAAATTGCTAAAAACTTAATATCAGCCGAGCACTTTCAGGGAGTATGGCACGATATTGGCACACCGGCACGCCTGCATGATTTAGATATGGAATTGAACCTAATCGCTAAAAACACCACAAATTAATGCATGATGCTGATGTCCGTTGTTAGAATGGCGCGGAGCCTATGCAACTAGGAAGTTACCAAGAAATTACCAAAATTAAAGATGAACTCTACCGAATTTAAAATTAACG
>JAZJZG010000109.1:0-3336 GCA_040389995.1 Pseudomonadota bacterium
TCAAGGCCGGCACTTCTTTCACACTCAAGGGTTTACGCAATATGGCCAATAAAATAAATAAACACACTGCACCCAAACCTACACGTAAGGCTGCGAACTGAAAAGCCCCTGCATACCGCAGAGCGCTTTTCATCACCACCCAGTTATAACCCCAGATTAGGGTGAGCAACATCAATGCAGCAAATGCACGGAGAGTATTTTTTCTATTATTTGCCATAAATGATGCAGCTACTGTATACGCCGAATGAGGTTAATTTAGTTTAATTCCATATATGCGTGACAGCTTTCCAACCACCATCAGCTTGTTTGCGATAAACCAGATGGACATTACCGCCGAATGTTTGTCTGACACCTTGTGCATCCACCATCGCGCCGCTCCAGTTGCCACGTTGATAAGCTAGATTGCCATCTTCTACGGCTTCAGTAAGCGTTAATTTGTGATCGACCACGCCTGCGGTAATTAAACCGGCAAAGAACGTTTGAATTGCTGGCAAGCCAATAACAGGCTCACCGGCTGGCGCTGGCATGACTACTGCACTGGCATCATAAAGCGCAATGATTTCTTCTGCTTTTTTTGCATTAAATGCCTGATCAAATTTTGCATTGATGGCGGTAATTTGCGTTTGTATATTTGACATTTTTCCGATTCCTTTTTAAATATTTACTTGCTAAATTAATATATTGCTTGAGTTACTATTGATTAAATAAACGCTGGAATGCCTAAATTGATTAAGCCTAGAATTTTCTGCAACTCAGCACGTTGTGCTTCATCCAGAACACGCATGCATTGCCTTAACCGGCGATAATAGTCAGGCATCACCTCATCCAACTTAAGCTGGCCAAGTGCAGTTAAGCTGATTAACACACTACGCCTGTCATCTTTGGTAAATACGCGCGCAACCAAACCGGCTTGCTCTAGCCCATCGATCAAACCAGTCATAGTGGCACGTGTTACACCGGCTTTATCGGCTAATATGGAAGGCGTAGAAGTTTTTTCTTCTTCACGCATCAGCAAAATCAGCACCCACCAACGGCCTTGCAATAAACCGTGTTTACTCAAACATGTATCTAGCGCAATCGATAAATCTGTGGCAACGCGCAGCAACTGTAAAACACTAGCAATCGCCGTCACATCTGCGTCTGGATAGCGCTCGGCGAATTTAGTTAGCACGTCAGTAGTAGGTAAGTCTTTTAATTGCAGCATGATTAGGCTCATTATAGTTAGCTGGCTAACTATGTCAAGAACTTTATTTGCAATATTGGTAATTTAGCTATTTGACCGCTAAATAATTCTGGATTTTTTATGCAGCATATTGGCTAAATTATTTATTGGTGTATATTTAAGGGGCTAATTGGAGGAAAAAATTATGAAAACCTTACAACAAATACTCGATAGCAAAAAACATAAGCAAGTGATTTCAATCGCCTATAACAGGCCGGTATTCGACGCTTTGGTCATTCTGGCGGAATACAAAATTGGTGCATTAGTTGTGCTGGATGGTGAAAAACTGGTGGGCATCTTTTCCGAGCGCGACTACGCACGTGAGGTCATACTAAAAGGAAGATCCTCAAAAACCACTCAGATCAACGAGGTCATGACCGCCAAAGTATTATCTGGTAACCCTAATGACACGGTAGAGCACGCCATGACCACCATGTCGGAAAAACGTATACGTCACTTACCTATAGTTGAGAATGATAAAGTAGTGGGTATGTTATCAATTGGCGACTTGGTTAAAGAGACCATCGCCTATCAGAAAGACCTCATCAAGCAATTAGAAAGCTATATCAAAAGCTGATAGCACATGAGAGATATGCTGTAACTGGACGACATTAACTACATACGATAACTAAAGCGGGCGCGATTTACGTATTTGTTACTGGCCAATATAAGGTTTATTTACCTTTTAATCATTCTTTTGACTAAATTTTGCTTTTCTAGTTTGGACATCACCAGCACCGCAAGAACGTGTAATACAACAACGCACTGCAGCACGTTAGATAAAATCATATGTAAATCCACAGGCCAATCTACACCCCAGTATTTATCCGTTCGACTTAGCCAACCAGATAACGCCAAAAACGCAATCAATACCCACATCACATAAACAGCCCATTGGCCCAGTGGGTTGTGCCCAACAGTAGGGGACACTTGCCTGGATAGCAATTCGCTAAGGTGAGTTTTGATATTTTTAATGCTAGGAACATAGAGCTTTGAAGATGGAACGTTGCTGATATATAAACCATCAATAATGCGCAACATCACCAAGCCAAGACAACAATAGCCGATTAAACGATGCAAGAAACCGGTATCGTTAAAAAAATTTATCAGCACACATGTGGCCACTAACCAATGTGTAATGCGCACAAAAGCCGTCCAGGTGACTGAATGGCTTTTTACTTCATTGAAGCTCATTATGAGGCCGATTGGATTATCACGCTACTTTAGCCCTTCAGCTTTAATGATTGCCAGTGTTTTGGTGTCAAAATAAATCTCTACCTTTTTACCTTCTTTATTTGTGCCATACATTTCATAGCAGTTACCATCTACCTTGAACTTCTTAATACTATAACCTTCGTCTTTAAGCGCTTGTTTAAGCGTGTCTTCTGAGGCCCATTCTGCCTTAGGGTAAACAGGGCAGTCCGCAGAAGCGATTGCTTGCAGTGGCAGTAAACTAAGTAATGCAAATAATAAACGCATTATTTTTTCCTTTCTGATTGATAAGTTGATTTGGTATTAGTCGGCAAACATTAAGTATCTGCCCACATACGAATAAGGTTATGGTAGTTTCCAGTAAGTCGGATGACTGCAGCCGTGTCACCCACTTGTTGCCGCAAAGTCACAATTGCCGCATCCATATCAAACAGCAATGTTCTTTGTGCATCGTCACGTATCATGCTTTGCACCCAAAAAAAACTGGCTAATCTTGCACCGCTAGTCACTGGCCGTACATGATGCAAGCTAGTACCTGGATACAGCACCATGTCTCCAGCCGGTAACTTCACCATTTGCTGACCATAGGTATCTTCCACCACCAACTCACCGCCATCATAGCTTTCAGGATCTGCAATAAATAACGTACATGAGATATCGGTACGCACATGTGTTCCTGAAATCGCATGCGTGCGCACAGCATTATCAATGTGTGCACCAAAATCCATGCCCTCGCGATACTGATTGAAAAGCGGTGGATAGATTTTTTTCGGCAAGGCTGCAGAAAAAAATAGCGCATTGCGACTCAATGCTTTCAGCACAATCTGACGCGCCGCCTCAGCATCTGGGGAAATTTCCGGCAGCTGAATATCCATCAACACCAGGTCAGGCCGAAACCGGCG
>JAZJZG010000110.1:0-1169 GCA_040389995.1 Pseudomonadota bacterium
GCCACGCTCATCAAACAGGAAACAACGATCAAAATCACCATCCCAGGCAATGCCCATGTCTGCTTGGTGCGCTATCACAGCATCAGAGGTAGCGGCTCTATTCTCAGGTAATAATGGATTAGGTATACCGTTAGGAAAGTTACCGTCAGCCTCATGGTGTACTTTAATGAAGGTAATCGGCACCTGCTTTTGCTGAAACATATGCTCTAGCGCATCGATAACATGCCCTGCGGCGCCGTTGCCTGAGTTCACGACCAATTTCAGTGGACGCAATTTACTCACATCAATATAAGTCATTAAATGTGCGACGAACGCCGGCAAAACATCTTGCTTAATTAAAGTGCCACGCTTGCCAGCCGCTGCAAACTGGTTAACTTCTGCTAACCTTTGTATTTCATGTAAGCCAGTGTCACCACTAATCGGTCTTGATTCGGCCCGCACCAGTTTCATACCGTTATAGTCCATGGGGTTGTGGCTTGCAGTCACCTCTATGCCGCCATCTACTTTCAAATAGAACGTGGCAAAATAAACTTCCTCAGTGCCAGTCATGCCTATATCTATCACATCAACGCCTTCATCCATCAGTCCATTCGCCAAAGCCATTTTAAGGCCATGGCTGGTGTGCCGAATGTCAGCGCCCAGTACTATGGATTTTGGCTTGAGATATACGGCACAGGCGCGACCGATCCTATAGGCAATATCTTCATTAAGCTCATCGCCCAATTTTCCACGAATGTCGTATGCTTTAAAACAGCTAAGTGATTTACCTTGCTGTTGGCTAATATTTTGATTTGTTGTTTGGTCAGCTTGAGCCATATGTTCCACCAGTAAATTTCTTAATGTCGCGTAACTGTCGTTTGGTGGGTCGCCCTGCGCCACGTTCACGCAGTGCATACTCGCCCTCCCCAGTAAGCTTGGCATTTTCACGCTTAGCGATACTTGCCTGTGTTTCCATGTATAAAAGTGCAGCCTCTGGCGCGCCTTTACGTATGTTAGATAGCGCAAGCACGCTGACCTCGATTTCAAAGTCTTTATTGCGGATATGAATAACCTGCCCTGTGTGTACTTCTTTGGCCGGCTTGACACGATCACTATCAACGTGAACTTTGCCAGACTCTATGGCAGTCGTTGCTAAGCTACGCGTTTTAAAGAATCGCGCAGCCCACAGC
>JAZJZG010000110.1:1179-2076 GCA_040389995.1 Pseudomonadota bacterium
TATTAAAACTTGAATCGTCAATTAAAGTTTTCAAGATCTAAGTAAATATTGCGGGAGATTAGTTTCTAATGTTAATTTAAATTGGCTCAAGCTAGCCTCTGCCAGACGATTTACGTCTGCTAGCTCATGTCCGGTGAGATATAAAATACCTTCAGCAATATTGTCCATCGTGGCAATTGCAAACTGCCCCGCAGCAACTGCAGCAATTACTTCATCGCTTAACATCAAGTGCCGCATGTTACGTGCAGGCATCAACACACCTTGTTTACCATCCAAGCCTATGTCTTTACACACTCTAAAGTAACCTTCAATCTTTTCGTTCAACCCACCTACGGGTAATACTTCACCATGCTGATTTAACGCACCGGTGACAGCAACGCCCTGTTTAATTGGCAGTTTAGCAAGTGAAGATAACAAGGCAAAAAGCTCAGCGCATGAAGCTGAGTCGCCATCCACACCGCTATATTCCTGCTCAAACACCAAAGAAGCGGTGAGATTCAATGGGTTAAATTGCGCAAAGTTAGTGTGCAACCAGCTTTGCAATATCATCACACCTTTATCATGCGTAGGGCCACTCATAGCAACTTCACGGTCTATAGTGAGAATGCCACGGCTACCCGCATAGCAATTGGCTGTGATACGTACAGGAGAACCAAAACTCGCATCAGCAAGATCAATATGCGTGAGGCCGTTGATCTGGCCGATTACCTCGCCTTGTACATTAATCATCAATTCGTTATCCACGATCGAATCGCGCATATGTGCTTCGATATAACTGTGGCGTGCGTACTTACGGTTGATAGCCGCTTTTACATCCTCGACGGCAACTAATTTAGCGCCACGTAAATCTGCGGCGGGTCCATCCCGAATTGAAGGTGGGCGGGATACCCCACCTCC
>JAZJZG010000110.1:2086-2400 GCA_040389995.1 Pseudomonadota bacterium
TCTCGATGCCGGTTCTTTCCCTGAAGTTCTTGGAAATCTGCGGCGGCAGCGCTTTCTAAAATCAATTTCTCTAGCACGGCAAACTGCGTGCTGATACGCGTCTGGTCTTCTTCAAGCCTATGCATGGCTTGCAGCAAGGCAGCCACAGCATCGGCCATAAAATGACGGCAATTAAACTGCTGGCATTTTTGTGCGATAAAAGCGGCATAGGCCGCATAGATGTCTGTGCTGGCTTTTACTTTTTCGGCAAATTCTATTTTGATAGGAAAGTAGCTGAAATAATCATATTTTTCATCAATGAGCTGGTAGTAATC
>JAZJZG010000110.1:2410-14576 GCA_040389995.1 Pseudomonadota bacterium
TCTTCACGCGTAGCGACCAAAACCAGCTTCACAGATACGGCGATTGCCGCTTGCGCACTGACAAAACCACTGCCTTGACTGCTACTACTGCTCAAATCTTCAATCTGTAGTGTGCCATTACGTAAAAAACGGTGCAGTTTCTCCAGCAACTGAGAGCCGCTTGATTCATCGGCCAAGATATCCCGCAAATGTAGTAATAAAGTACCGCCGTCAGCGCGCAATAAATTACCTGCACGTAACCGCATAAAGTCTGGTGCAGTGCTAGAGTCTCCTGCACTTTCGATACCACCGAATAGAGACTGCAGACTGGGGTCATTGTCATACAGTACTGGTGCATGTTGACCAGGTTGGTGCTCTACCAGCACATTAGCGCGATAACGACCAAAGAAACTCTCACTGAGTAGCGCATCCAGGTTATTGTCGCCATCCCCGCTAGCATTAGGCTGCCACGCCTCTAAATAATCTAGTACATCTTTTTGCAATAACGCAAAATAAGTTTTCAGCGCCTCACCGGTTGTGCTATTGGATAGAATCGGCTCAACACTGGCTTGAATGGCAATCAGCTGCACGTCTAAAAATGCTTGTATCGGTGCTAAGGAATTTTCTTTAACTTTAGCTTCCAGCAGGCTGGCCAGCTCTTTGGCTAGCTGGCGCACAAACTGATCTAACGCCAGTTTTAATTGCGTACCGACACCGGCAGGTAGTTTTAAGAACAGCGGCTTGCCACTGACGTCAAACTGATACAAGGCGATTAAGTCGCTAGGCACTACTTGCTGGGCTGCAGCTTCATACATAGCACTCAACATCAACGAAGTGCGCCCTGTGCCTGGTTCGCCCAATGCCAATAGATTAAACCCTGCCTGCTTGACACTTAAGCCAAATTCAGCAGCTTTCTTAGCTTCAAATTGTGCAATCCACGCCTGATACTGTGCACTTTTGTTATCTGCAAAAATTAGCTCAGAGGTATCCACAAAGCTAAATTGCTGGGCAGAGATATTAAGTGTAAGTTGCTCTGGTGTTAAGGTATGCAAGGTTGTAGTGTGTGACATAGACTCTTAAAGATAGATTTTAATCAATTTTTTATAGTTGGGTGCGGCTATTTCACTAGCCGTTATTTAGGTAGGCTGTTGTACAGATAAGTACATTTAGGTAAATTAAAGCTTGGTCCAACGTTGCCGCGCCTCATCGTCAGTGACTTTCGCTTCAATCCAACGCTCAGTGGTACTTTCACCTGACCGCGTCACTTCTTTTTTCCAAAACGGCGCTTCGGTTTTCAAGTAATCCATTATAAATTCACAGGCTTTAAAAGCCTCGCCGCGATGTGCGCCAGTCACGGCGACTAATACAATCTGATCGCTAGGTTTCAGCGTACCGACACGGTGAATGATCAAAGCGTCAAAAATATCCCAGCGACTTTTAGCCTGCACAGCAATAGCCTCTAAGGCTTTTTCTGTCATGCCTGGATAATGCTCTAAAGTCAAAAGGGACACCGCATCACCCTCGTTGATGTCCCGCACTTGTCCAATAAAACTCACGATGGCGCCCGTATCTTTGCGAGCGTTACGCAGCAGGCTCATCTCTAGGCCAGCATCAAAGTCTTGTGTTTGTACGCGTATGGTCATCACTTGTACAATGCCTTAACCACCAGTCACCGGCGGGAAGAAAGCGACCTCATCGCCATCGGCAATCAGTGCATTATCATCGACTAACTCATGGTTAATGGCGCCGCGAACCTTTAACTTACCCAACAACATTTGCTGCCAAACATCACTGCGTTTAGCCAAGTGCGCCTTAAGCTTGAGTATGGTTAATGTGCCCGCATTCTCACCGTCTGGCAGCTCTAAATCTTCAGTAGAGAATTTGAGCGTTTCTTTAAGTCTTGCGAAATAAAATACTTTAATTTTCATATGGTTATATAAGATATCTAATCTTATTTATCAATATCCGTCTCATCAATTAAATCCAATAAATCTGTTGATTGACTAGCTAATTCTACACGCTCTATCTGTGCAAATCTCTGCGATATTTTTTGGCTGGAAATATGCACATCCTGTGCGTTTTCGTGTGCCTGACGAATATTGTCAGCCAGCTTTTTCATGCGTAGATCGAAACGGCCAAAATCTTTACTAAGCTTGCCTAGCTCTTCTTTAATTACGTGTACTTGTTTACGCGTTTCAACATCTTTAAGCACTGCACGTGCAGTGTTCAGCACCGCCATCAAGGTCGTGGGTGATACTACCCAGACCCGCTTATTCATCGCATATTCAATCACATCATTATGATAAGCGTGCAGCTCGGCAAACACAGCTTCGGCAGGAATAAACATCACCGCGCCATCAGACGTGACATTAGAAATAATGTATTTATTGGCGATGTCATCCACATGCTTTTTAACATCTGACTTAAATTGTTTTTCCGCCAGCAACTGCTCGGCATCGCTCAATTTACTATCGAACATACGGTGATAATTCTCAAGCGGGAATTTACTATCTACCGCTACAGTACCGGTAGGGTCAGGCAAGAATAATGCACAGTCAGCACGTGTGCCATTCGAAAAGGTATGCTGCATGGCAAATGAGTTCACTGGTAAGACATTACGCACCAGCGCCTCCAGTTGTACTTCACCAAACGCACCACGGCTACGCTTATCACCCAGCAATTCTTGCAAGCTCACGACATTGGTGGTTAAACCATCGATCTTTTTCTGTGCCTCATCTATCGTCGCAAGGCGTGCCATCACGTCGATAAAGGTTTGATTGGTTTTTTTAAAACCCTCATCCAGTCGCTCGGATACCTTGCCGCCAATTTGCTCTAAACGACCATCCACCGCCTTAGTGAGGCTCTCTATGCTTTGTGTAAGTGTAGTAGTGGCTTTTAGCATAGTATCGTTGATTAAGGCTTGCTGCGACTTGCCCTGTTCACTCAAGGTGATATGTAACTTTTCCAGCACTGATTCGCGTGTTAGCGACAAGTTGTTTTGCTGTGCCAGCTGCAAGGCCTGCATCGCCTCACGCGTTGCTTGCAGCTCGTTAGCCACGCTTGCCCGCAAGCGCTCACTGGTGTCATGAGCGGATGCACTCAACCTATCACCCAGCTTATTTAAGCCATCATTGAAATCCAACAACATTGCACGGTGCTTTTCTTCCAACTGCTGCAGAATCACCAGATTTTTATCAAGCTGGCTGTTGCGCCAGGTTTGCCAAACCAGTAGCAACAAAATGGCAAGTGCGATCACTAAAATAATAATTTGTATCATAGCTAGCAATTATACCCGATGCAGGCTGTTTTAATGATGGCTATACTTCTGTACAGGGTTCATCAAAACTTGCCAATAATCACCATTTTAAAACCGTATTGAGTCGCGTTGCATTCGTAGCCGCAATATCTAGGGCTTGATGATAACAATCAGAGGGATGCAGCATAAAATCTAGTCAGCTTTTAATATTTAAGCCAATTTATTATTAATTGCCGAAATAAAAGGCCCTAGTTTAGGTGGATTCGGTTCAATATCTACATGAATGCCGAACTTGTTCAATGCCGCTGTGCATACTGGCCCAATGGAGGCAACCAGGCTTTTATTTAAACCAGTCTGGAGATTTTCTTTACGGTTAAGCTGCTGTGCAACAGTAAATAAATTGTAAACTTGCGATGCACTGGTAAAACACACCACGTCTATCGTAGACGCATCCAGCGCGTCCATCATATCCACCATGGGATTGGTGTCTTCAGGCAAACTCCAACGATAGGTAGCCACCTCCGTAATTTTCGCGCCCCGCTCTTCAAGCGCGGCTTGCAGCTCAAAGTTAGTATCACCATAACGTTGCACTATCACCCGTTTACCAGTAATCGAAGCAACGTCAAGCTGAGTCAATATTTCAGCCGTAGTGTATGGCTCACTGGCAGAAAAATCGATACGTACATTGCGTGCACGCAATGCTGCCGTAGGCTTGGCGCCGCGTACCACAACCGTGGCGGACGCAAGCGTTTGCAACAGACTATCAGTAATGCCTAATGCATCTGTGGTGGCGAACAAGGCTTTGACACCGACACCGGTTTGAAAGATAAAAATATCTGGCAGATCTACCTGCCAATCTTTAACTAACTGCGCTATTAGCACAGGGTCAATATCAGGAACTTCTGCCAAAGCTGGTGCTGAAAAAGGTGTACCGCCATATTTTCTGACTAGATCGGCAAGTTGCGCACCAGCGCGGTTCTCTAAAATCGCAATCGTTTTATCTTTCAAGGTCTAGTCCAATGTCATCAAGTGCGGCAATCAGGCTGTATTACGCCTTAATCTATATTTATTTAACTTGTGTTAAATTTAAGCTTTCAGTATAACAAATCCCCAATTAGTCAAAAAAACATTTATGATTTTAAGCAACACTCACATTCACGCTATCGTTTATGACTAAACTCAAAATTCTCATCAGCCAATGGCTTGCCAGTGTCACGCGTAAACTACGCAATAATTTTTACCTATATCTAAGCACCCTGCTCACGATACTGGTATTACTTGATGCCAGCCTGTTTCATGTGGGTGAAAACATGCGTGACCGTGCATTTGACCTTATGGTGAAGAACCGCATCATGGTACCCAAAGCTGATGCGGATATCGTGATTGTAGATATCAATGAAGCCTCACTAAGCGCCATGGCTAAGGAGTATGGCCGCTGGCCCTGGCCACGCCAGGTATTTGGTGAGTTTGTAGAAAATATCGAGGCGCAACAGCCTAAAGCGATAGTCTTTGATATTTTATTTAGCGATGCCGATGTTTATAACCCGGATAGCGACACTTACTTTAACGATGTCATTGCTGGCACGACAAATACGTTTTTCCCGATATTACGTCTATCTGCAGCCAGCGATAATTTAAGCAAAATCACGCCAGAGATGATTCCTGGCATCAAGCGCATACCGCAGGCCACAGACACAACCCTGCCAAGTAAGCCGATTGCAGTGGTATTGCCGCATTTTGATGCCGCACTCAATACCAAGCACTTAGGCACACATAACATTTACCCTGATGCTGATGGCATAGTCCGGCAATACAGGCTTTGGCAAGATGAGAGTGGCTGGAGAATCCCCTCCTTGCCATTGATAGTCGGTAACTTTGCACATATGAACCCGGCGGCCACGCCACCACAAGATATGCTGATTAATTGGCGCGGCAAACCTTTTACTTACCAGTATGCAACTTTCAGCGATGTCTATACCGATATGGCGAGCAAAGTAAAGAAACGTGCGCCAAATGAATTTACTAATAAGATTGTCATTATTGGCTCTACTGCGCCTTCGCTGTTTGACTTAAAAGCCACAGCTATGGCCAAAGCACACCCTGGTGTAGAGATTTTAGCAACGGCAATTGATAACGTTAAACATCATGACTATCTAAAAGTCTGGCGCGGCAAAATACCTTATATATTGCTGAGTTTATTACTGATCTGGCTCACAGCTTTAGCCTTCTACCGTAATGTGGATCGCGACAAGGTGACTACTGTCTTTAGCAGCAGCCAGATAGGCCTATTGGCGATTTCCTATATTGTGATTAACCTGACCAATACTTATCTGGACATTACAGGCCCTATTGCTTGGGCGGTGATGTATTTCAGCGTGGCAAAAATATATGCACTGGCCAATGAACGCGCCTTGCAACGCCTGCTGGCCAATGATATTGAATCTGGCAAACAGGGCACTGCAATCCTATTGATGCCGATAGTGATTGCAGGCAAAGAATCACTCAGCGACGGCATGCTAAAAAAACTACAGCAGCGGGTAGAAAGGCATTGCACACAGCCAATAACCGTAGAGTTTTTAAAAGGCACTCAAAGCGGCATTTGGGGCTTATTTAGCGACATGTTGATGGTGAATTGGGCATATCAGCACGATGATGAAGCACAAGCCGCAAAAATTCAGCAAGATGCCACACAGTTAGGTTTACAGTTAAAGACATTGCTGCAGAATGCAGGTATGCCCAGCAATACTGCCGTGCGTTACACGCAGTATATCGGTGTACTGAATGCAGAAAAATCGCTAGATAGCCAATGGCGTGGTTTATTTGCGCAAGCCATTATTAAGTTAGACAGTTTAAGTTAGATGATTTGAATCATAAGGTTTTGAGAAGGAGTAAAAAAATGAAAAAATTAGCCTACCTGTTATTCAGTGTGGCAAGCATATCCACACTGATACTCACCAGCGTCAGCATGGCCGCTGAAACTGGCAGTGCGCTTAAAAGCGACAATATGCGGGTTGAGCCATTTGCTGATGCCAAATTAAGCGGCAGTTTTAACCGTGGTGATAGCCTGGATATCTTGAACAAGCAAGGGGCGTGGCTACAGGTAAAAACTAAAAATAACACCGGTTGGGTACGCTTGCTTTCAGTCAAACGTGGCGCGCCTTCTGCAGCGGGTAATCAAACCGCGGGCGTCTTAGCTGCAGCCAGCGGCCGTGCCGGTACTGGCCAAATTGTTTCAACTACGGGTATTCGTGGCTTGAGCGAAGAAGAACTCAAAGCGGCTAAATTTAACGCAGCTGATATTAAAACCTTAGAGAGCTATACCTTAAGCGCTGAACAAGGCAAAAAATTTGCCGCGTCGGGTGGCTTAAAACCCATTGCATTTTCTAACATATCCGCCGCACAAGGAGACGCAAAATGAGCATTTCAACAAGAATCTCCATAAAAAACCTAAATCAGAAAAACCTTATTATGACTGCCCTAGTGACTTGTTTGCTAGGTAGCGCCAGTTTAACCCGTGCCGCTTTTGATTTTCAAGGGGCAATAGAAGGTGCAGTGAAAGATGCGGTAAAAAAACAAATCGACCCGCAAGCCCCTGCTTCCACTACCGTACCTGAAACACCCAATGCCGCCGCCTCCGGCACTACAACTGAGACGGCATTTAACTGGAAGAACCCCAGTCAGGATGAAGAAATTGCACTGGGTCACGAAATAGCCGGCAATCTACTGGGTGCAGCACCGTTAGTAAAAAATGAAGCCTTACAAAAATATGTCAACTCCGTTGGCCGTTGGGTGGCATCGCAATCCGAACGACCAGATTTACCTTGGCGTTTTGCTGTAATTGAAAGTGACGATTTAAATGCATTTTCTGCGCCTGGCGGCTATGTGATGATTACCAAAGGCCTGTATCGCAAGCTCAATAACGAAGCACAACTGGCTGGCGTACTCGGCCATGAAATTGGCCATATCGTCAAAAAACACCAGTTAAAGGTATTACAAAAGCAGCAGCTATTAAATATTGGCGCTGGGATCTTGAATGATAAATTGGCTAAAGGTAATAACCTGATAAGTAAAGCCATAGGCAGTGGCGCTGAAATCAGTGCGCGTAGTTTAGATAAAAGTGCAGAATACGAGGCCGACAGATTAGGTGTTAGCTATGCGACTCGGGCTGGCTATGAGCCTTTTGGCTTAGCTGATGTGCTGCAAACCTTAGGGCAAACCAGTAAAAACGATGGTAGCGTTGCACTGTTATTCAAAACGCACCCATTGCCGGACGACAGATTAACCGCTTTGGGCGACGCTGTAGGTAACAGGCTAGATAATATTAAAAATGGCAAAACTTTAGAAAATAGGTTTTATATACTTAAAAACTAAGGGTACCCGATTTCTGTGATTGATTTTATATTTTGCTACATAGATGATAAAACGAGTTGTATGATTTATTTGGAAACTTCAACATCCTTACTTCCCGTTAGTCGACAGTCAAAAATTGACACTTTCGGCCCCAAGCAGTCATTTGACTTGAGCTAATTCACAGTCACGTACTTAGCTGAGCTTTCGGGTGGCATTTCTATGAATGAATGTTTCATTTCAGCAACCTCATCCATTGGGCTACGTCCGAAGAAGCGTTTGAACTCGCGACTAAACTGGGAAATGCTTTCATAGCCCACCTTTCTGGATGCTGTTGACGCGCTCATTCCATCTTGCAACATATGAAGTCGTGCCTTATGGAGGCGTGTTGTTTTGAGATACTGTATGGGAGACGTAGCGGTTAAAGCTTTAAAATTTGCATGAAAGGCAGCCACACTCATATTGGCTTCACCGGCTAGAACGGTCACATCCAAATCACCGGCAAAGTCGCTATGAATGCGTTTTAAAGCTTTGCCTATCTTACTGAAATGGCTTTGATGCATTAGCGCTTCACGTATCGCCGCACCTTGTTTGCCTGTAAGCACACGATAATAAATTTCGCGCATGATGGAAGCGCCTAATACTTGAGCTTCCTGTTGCGAAGCAAGGACCTCTAGCAATCTGATGACTGCATCGGACAGTTTGTTGTCCAACGGCGTTGATACCATACCCAATTGGGGCAAACCTGATAATGTATTACTTGAGTCCAGCGACAATACTAATTCAGCGACAACTGCCAAATTAATACGAATAGATACTGCCAACATGGGTTCTTCCGCAGTTCCAATAGTCTCACTCTCAAAAGGCAGGGGTAGAGATAACACCAAAAAATGCTGGGGATCATACTGGAAAATTTTATCACCTAGATAACCCACTTTTTTCCCCTGCAATACAACGACAATACAATGTTCATATAGAACTGGCATCCTTGGCATATACCGATTGGCTCGCATCAGCTTTACTCCATCCAGGATAGATAATGTATATCCCTCGTTGGGTGCAAGTCTTAATAGTAAGTCGATCATAGACTGTTGGCAGTTCACAGCTTCTCCAATGTATTTTTTGCATAAATATGCAGCATATTAAGCATTACTTTGTATTTAATGTCCATACTAAAATAGGAATAGGCAATACATAGATAACTTTAGGCATTTTGTTCTTGATTGTATAAACCTAAACTTGCTTCACGTTCTGAACCGATACCACAACAGAAAAGTGAGATTGGTAATGAGCATTCGACTCATTTTTTAAAAGAAGACATTATGAAAACCAGATACAAAGTAATGAATGCATTCATCCTTGCAACATTGGGTTTGCATGCAATATCCAGTGTTGCTGGAATAGCTGAGGTAGAGGGTAATTTAAGTAAGCTGCATATGCCGCCGGGTTTCAAGGTGGAGATCTATGCTGAAGTGCCAGGCGCTAGACAAATGGCGCTAGGAACAAATGGCAATATTTATGTCGGTACTCGTGGAAACAAAGTCTATGCCGTAGTTGATAAAAACAAAGATCACAAGGCTGACCAAGTTGTAACCATGATGGATGACCTCAAAGTCGCCAACGGTGTTGCCATGTACAATGGAAATCTATATGTTGCAGAGCAGAACCGTATCACTAGGTACGCTGCACCTGACTTTGACCTGAATCTTCCTTTTAAGAAAATGCGCGAGGTAATCTATGACAAGCTGCCAAACAAGGATCATCATGGTTGGCGTTATATGGCTTTCGGACCTGATGATAAACTCTATGTGACTGTAGGTGCGCCATGCAATATCTGCGATCCCCAAGGCATTGAGGCCAGCATCATTCGGATGAATCCAGACGGCAGCAATGTGGAAACATATGCCAAAGGTGTTCGTAATTCCGTAGGTATGGACTTCCAGCCAGGGACTAACACGCTGTTCTTTACTGACAATGGTGTAGATATGATGGGGGACGATATACCTCATGATGAATTGAATGCTGCACCTAAAAAAGATATGCATTTTGGTTTTCCTTTCTATGCTGGCGGTAATGCCCGCCAGGATCAATGGCAAGCTAAAACGCCAGCCAAAGACGTTACTTATCCGGTTGCCGAATTTCAAGCACACAGTGCCAATTTAGGTTTCAAGTTCTATACAGGTAAACAGTTTCCTACTGACTATCTAAACAGCGCTATTATTGCCCAACATGGCTCGTGGAATCGCACTAAACCAGTTGGCTATCAATTGATGCGTGTTACTTTCGATGAAAAACATCAAGTGAAAGGCAGTGAGGTATTTATTGATGGGTGGCTGGCTGATGGTGAAATATGGGGTCGCCCAACTGATGTATTGCAACTTCCCGATGGCTCGTTATTAGTATCTGATGATTACAATGACATCATTTACCGCGTGAGCTATGGCGAGCAATCAACCCCTGCTAAAACTAAACTAATCGCGACCTCTGCCAAAACTTTGACTGGTTTACAGATGCCGGAATCGTCGATTGCCCATCCAGATGGTCGCATCTTCATTACTGAAATTGGTAAGTTCGGTACGAATGGTGATGGTAAGGTTACTGTGTTGAACACAGATGGCACAACCAAAACCCTAGCTGATGGTTTAAATGATCCCAAGGGCATCGATCTATTTAATAACCAACTGTATGTAGCCGATGTTAATCAGGTAGTCCGTATCGATCTGGATGGTAAGAAGACGGTTATCGCAAAACCATCCGACTTTCAGGACGCACCGATATTTCTGAACGACATTGAAATTGATGGTTTAGGGAATGTATATGTCTCAGACAGTGGTGACGACAATGGCAAGCATGGATCGATTTATAAAATCACTCCCGCTGGTAAAGTTATTCAGATTATCAACGATAAGTCAGGTATCAAACGTCCCAATGGCCTGTTGATGGATGGCCCGAATAAACTACTGGTTGCCGATTTCGGTACAGGAAAATTGTTTCAGGTAGCCTTTGATGGCGAGTCCAGCAAGCCGAAATCAAAAGTCACTTTGCTTAACAGTGGCTTTGGTGGCGCAGATGGATTGATCCGGGATACAAATGGCATTCTTTACATTAGCGATTGGGCAAGTGGTAAGGTTTGGCAGTTGAGCGAACCTAAAGCAACGCCACAGTTGCTTGCAGAGGGCCATCAATCGTCAGCAGATATTTCACTGTCTATTGATGGAAAATACATCCTGATGCCGGATACGAAGGCTGGAGAATTGGTTTCATTGCCAATAAAGTAATTAATGTGTAATTAAAAAAGCCCCAATTACGGGGCTTTTGCCTAATAGCTAGTCCAACAGAAACAATGGTCTAAAAATCGTACCGCACACCTACATTGCCTCCCCAAGTATCTGCAGAAGCACTGGTCAAGCCTTTCTCATAGCTGAGGCTGGCGTATACCGATGAATTTAGCCCAAGTCGTGCGTTTAAGCCGCCACCTAATTGCAGGCTTGTACCCATTGATTCAGAGTCAAATCTGACATTGCTAGCCAACACACTGCCGTCGCTAAGAAACTCATGTAACAGGTTGGCCTCAAGATAAGGTGTCCACTGTCTGTCGATATTCGTGGTGATTGTTTTTAACATGCGCCCACCAAATCGCCCACGCAGGCTTTCTCCACCATTTAAATCGACATCTATACGGTCGACGTCTGTAAATTTGTTGAAGAGGATACGTTGGTAAGACAGTTGCGCTTGTGGCTCTAAGACCAAGCCGTTGCCCATGTCAAATGGATGGCCACCTTCCAGTGACAGACCCCAGCCCCAGCCTTTTGGATCGCCCGTTTCGCCGCGTTGGCTGGTGGTTATTTCCGAGGTGTAGCGCGTGCCCTGCGCTACCGCATCCAGGTACCAGCCAGCGGCAGCTTGGTAAGTCGTGGTAAGTGCCAGTGTCGTACCGCGTAGATCAACCTTTGCACTGGACGCATCGGCATTGAGTTTGGATCCACCAGTGCTTAATGCGCCGCCGATGCGTAGTTCGGCACCATCTGCCATATCACGTCCAAATAGATTACCACCAGCTTGTACATACCAGATGTCTTGATCGTAGCCTGATGCTCTATTGTCGGAAACATCACTGCTGGAGCCTTGTGTCCTTAAGAAGACTTCTTGGTTGCGTTCAGTGCTGCCGATTTTATTCTGCAGTGCTGCCGTTTCGCGAATCTCTCCCAGTCGTTTGTGTAAAGAGTCTAGCAGTGATGCGCCATAACGTATTGCGCCGGTTGGCATAGCTTGATAGCCAGCAACCTGTGGTACCGCAACTGGTTTTCCGCTAGAGTCGACTAGAGACTGTAAACGGTAATCCCAGAACGGTACGGCAGCGAGTCGCGGGTCAACTTCGCCTGCTGCAGAGCTGGCAGGATCAAATGATTTCAAGTGATACTGATACGGTCCGGCTGCGACATAACCTCCGGCCAGCTGAAATGTATTCGCCGTGCTGGTGCCGCCTACCTGGATAATCGAAATGCCATCAGTGTTACCTGCGCCAGTTAATGCGCCAGCGCCGCCAGTGTTAATCACATTAACCATTGTGCTGCCTGTGGCATT
>JAZJZG010000110.1:14586-15210 GCA_040389995.1 Pseudomonadota bacterium
AAGTTCCACGAACTGGGGCCAAAGTCCACGGTCGTATCGCCTGTGGCATTGCCGGTGATAAGCAATCGGTCGGCTGGTGAACCTGTGCCAGCTAGTACAGCCTCCATCTCTAGCACACCACCACTGCCAGTGTAGTTACCCGCAATCAGTAGTGTACCGATAGAGTTACCTGGCGCGATAGTACTGCCAGTAAAGTTGGTGGTGTTACCCACTTGTCCTGTACCTTGTAAACGTCCGCCATTTACTTGCATGGTACCGCCTAGGATGCCGTTCACTGACAAGGTGCCAGCATTAACATTTGTGATGCCAGTAAAGCCACCGTTGTTGCTCGTGAGCTTGGTCAGCCCTGGGCCGTTTTGGTTGATCGTACCGGCTCCAGATATGATTGGCGAAAATATATAATTGGTATCAGTGTGGTTAAAATTGATTCGCCCCGTTCCAGCGCCAAAATTAACGTTGGTTGCAGACAATGTACCAGCAGCTTCTGCGGCTCCGCCTTCAGCACCACCAATATTCAGAACTCCAGTACCAGCTCCGTTCGCAATATTCAATATGCCTGTGCCTGGGGTGACGATTCCGCCTTGTGCGATAGTTAACACGCCATTACCCGCAGTACCCACAGTC
>JAZJZG010000111.1:0-5436 GCA_040389995.1 Pseudomonadota bacterium
AGCTGATAACGATGATGCCAAACAAAAGTTAGGTTTATATACTGCACTTGGCTATCAAGTGCTGCCGCTGTCTGCTAAAGAAGACATTTCGACGTTAAAACCTTATTTGCAAGGTGAGGCAAGCATACTCGTCGGCCAATCCGGCATGGGGAAATCTACCATCATCAACGCCTTGCTACCTAATGCATCCGTGCGTACACAAGAAGTCAGCCACGTGCTGGATAGCGGCAAACATACGACCACCGCAGCGCATTTATATCATCTCGATGAAAATAGCCAACTGATAGACTCACCAGGCTTACAGGAGTTTGGCTTACACCATTTAAGTACAGATGAACTTGAACATGCCTTTGTTGAATTCAGGCCATTTTTAGGTAAATGTAGATTTAACAATTGCAAACATCTACAAGAGCCAGATTGCGCAATTACGGGCGCCATGGCTGCACATAAAATCTCGCCTGAAAGATTGAATATTTATAAACTGTTACGCATTGAAATATCGCACTAAACGCTACCCTTGTGATTGTAATCGTTGTGCGGCTGTGATATCAGGTGTATTAATATCTAAAATTTGAGGCGTTGTAATATAATCACAATGCTGATAACAAATATCCTCTAAAGGTTATACATGGTGAGTGATATACGTCGAGAAAAAACTCAGGTATCGCAGTTAGATATTGGCATGTTTGTCTGTGAGCTAGACAGACCGTGGTTAGACTCACCCTTTATGCTAGAAGGTGTTCTGATTGAAGACGAGGAACAAATAGCGACCATCTCCGCTTTATGCGAATTTGTATATGTGGATCACACTGTTTCTATTGGTAATTACTTTATCGCCCCGCCTAAAGAACCAGTTACCATTAAACGTGATGGCACTAGCATCCACCTCCAATCCAATACAAATTCAAATAAAAACTTAGGCTCTAAGAAACAGTCAGCTAACTCTCACACAGCAAATAATAAATTTTCATTCTTTGATGTACTCAAGGAAATCAAAGCCAGTAAGCAAAACACATATCCCACATCTGCAAAAAATGACACCACGAATAGTGTTATGTTCAATCTGCAACAAGAGAAAAATACGCATAACCCGGCTAATTCTGCGTCTAAGATTACTGATGGCAAGCCATCTTTCACATCACAGATTAAAACAGATCTTTCCAATTTCATTTACGGTTTATCAAGTTGGAGTGGTAAGCAAAAGAAGCTTAGTACTACGATTGCTAAAGCCACATTAAAGGCAGATCTGGCGAAAAAACTAGAGGCTGATGACAGCTACAGAATCACTGTTTTTGAAGAGCCACCGCTAGTAGAAGATGAAATTGCTGATATCTATCCAGTATTTGAAAAGTCACAATTAGCGACCCGGGAAATATTTGAAGCACTGGCAAAAAACCAAGAGATAGACTTGAGTAATGTCAATGAATCTTTAGATAGCATGGTAGATAGTATAGAGCGCAATCCCGATGCACTGATCTGGTTAGCCAAGCTTAAACAGACCGATAATTATGCTTATAACCACGCACTGAATGTCTCTATCATGCTGATGGCACTTGCAAGCTTTATGGCAATGCCAAAAAAACAAGTCAAAGACCTCGGTCTGGCAGGCCTACTGCAAGACATTGGTAAAGCAAAGATACCTCAAGAAATTCTAAATAAAGCAGAAGCCATCACTACAGAAGAATTTGAATTGTTGAAACAGCATGTTGATTACTCGTTAAAGATGCTAGAAGTGACTGATAAGTCCGCTGGCAGTATTTCAGGCACGGTCATTTTAACCATTTCGCAACATCACGAGCGAATTGACGGCAGCGGCTACCCATATAAACTCTCAGATAAACAAATCAGTTTGACTGGTCAGATGGCTGGTTTGATTGATACCTACTGCGCACTTACCACTAACAAAGTCTATGCAAAAGGTGTTCATAATCAAACTGCGCTGGAAACAATCCATGCCTTACGCGATACAAAATTTAGAGGCGCTTTAATTGATCAATTAGTACAGTTTTTAGGCATCTACCCGGTTAGTACCTTGGTAGAATTGAATACTGGCGAGGTGGCAGTAGTCATCCAGCAAAACAGCGTAAGACGCATGCTACCTAGAATCATGATATTGCTTAATCCAGATAAAACCAAAAATGAATACCCAGCGACAATCAACTTGATTAATGCACCCCCTGCCCCCAATGGCGAGCCTTACCAGATTTTACGAGGCTTAGCCCCAGACAGCTATGGTCTAAGCGCTTACAATTACTATGCCTGAAATGCAATCAGACTCCACATCATCCTACCAGGATTTTGCTATAGAACTACCACCCGACCTACTGCAACAATTCATGACTAGCTATCAGCTTAGGGCTAGCGACATTACCGGTAATTATGCTTTTAATGTACAGTTGTTCCATCAAAAAATAAATACTCAATTTTTTGATGACGAAAATATTGATTTAAAACAACTACTCAATATTCTTCATCACTGGCCACCTCAATTAAATTGGCCGCAATTTAATCAGCAAATAAACAAGCTATTACTGGCCTGGCTACAAGATTACAAGCTAGGCGCAAGTTTAGATGCAGCACTATTACTGGTCAGTTGCTTTACATTACAAGCTGAAAAAAATAGAGCATCACCCGATTTATTATCTGGTATGGCAGATGAGTCGCCCTCAAGCTCAAAACTCCAACAATTATTGATGCACTTATTAGCACGTGTAACAAATCAGCTTGATCAGTATAAGTTTAGCCATATCCAGAATTTTGATTTGGAAACTGGGCTACCTAATCAGCAATTGATGCTAAATTTCTTGAACCAGAATTTGCAAACTGATCACCAAGAAACACTGCTGGACGCATCGCACTTACCTTCAAAAAATATTGCTCAGGTACATTTAGGCCTGATTCTAATCAACTTGAACATCAATTTTGATGAGGCCTCACAATTAAACGCGGCGGCTTCAAGCCTAATGATGGCGGCAATTCATGCGATTAGACAACATCTCAATGATGATGCCACCCTTTTTCGTATAGGGCCGGTTGAGCTTGCCATTGTCATTAAGCACATTAGCTTTCCAGCACAATTGAACCTCATTGCCTCAAAAATCATGCATGCCTTTGAAGTTGAATTACCACTGGACAATATCACGTTGATTCTAAAACCGTATTTTGGTGGTGCCAGCTCACTAAAGACGCGACAAAATGCGATTGCAATATATGATTGTGCTAAGTTGGCGCTACATCATGCAATGATCAATAATTATCCCATTGAATTTTACGACCAGCACATTACGGCTAACCTCTCCAGTGCACATCTACTGGATGAAGCGATTATTCAAGCATTGCAACAAAATGAATTAGAGGTTTTTTTGCAGCCCATTGTAAGCTTGCCTGATGAAATATGCAGTAATGCAGAAACACTGTTACGCTGGCAAAGTGAAAAATGGCCTTCAATCTCACCCATCAGATTAGTGGAGACTATTTACAAGAAAGGCTTCGGCAAAGTATTTATACGTTGGCTTATCAGTAATGTCTGTCAACGTGTTGCTGAACTAAAATCTGCCCATAAGCGCAACATTACGCTCACAATCAATCTTAGTGGCACTGATTTACTAGATGCAGATTTACCAGAATTGCTGGCGCAATCAATAGCACTGTGGGAAATTCCTGCAGAAAATTTAATCATTGAAGTCACAGAAAGTGACCTATTATTAGATGAAGAAAAAGCTGCGCTAGTAATTGATAAAATTGTCGCTTTAGGTTGTAAACTTGCTTTGGATGATTTTGGTACAGGCTATTCGTCTATGACCAGATTACGCAGCATGCCGATTGATTTTGTCAAAATAGATCAATCCTTTGTAAAAAATATTGCAACTTCCAGTGAAGATAAAGCTATCGTACTCTCAGTAATTAAACTAGCACATAGTTTAGGCAAAGCAGTAGTAGCCGAAGGCGTTGAAGATTTAGCCTGTTTAGACATTCTAAAGCAAATGGAATGTGAAATAATACAAGGTTATTGTTATGCCAAACCTATGAATTTTAGTAGTTTCATCACATGGCTAGATGTATTTGAAAAGCAACATCCAGCCTAATACCTCAAATTGCTTTAAGCACTTAAACCCAAACGTTTAAATTAGCTTAAGCATTAAACAAATTCACCTATAAAAAAAGCCTCTTTAGTCAGCGTATAATATCCGCTAGAATTTTTTAACCTCATTTCAGTTTAAGCGACCTTCATGCACATTACCACCCGCCTTGAGTTTGATGCTGGGCATCGTATCCCAAGCCATAAGAGCCAATGTAAGAATTTACATGGCCATCGCTATGCAATGGAAATCACCCTTTCCGGCGACATTATCACTCAGGAAAACACCTCTGAAAATGGTATGGTCATG
The DNA here is from genome assembly GCA_040389995.1 of Pseudomonadota bacterium. Lineage (GTDB taxonomy): Bacteria > Pseudomonadota > Gammaproteobacteria > Burkholderiales > Methylophilaceae > Methylotenera. Next base: position 4,389 of record JAZJZG010000111.1, read on the forward strand.
GACTTTTCTGATGTCAAAGCCATAGCCAAACAAGCAGTGGTTGACGTGTGGGATCATGCTTTTTTAGTATATCAACACGATACTGAAGTATTAAATTTCCTGAACTCACTCATCAATCACAAAACCGTGATATTTCCTACTGTACCAACGGCAGAAAATATGGCGGCTGAAGCCTTTAAAATACTTAAAAGCAAATATCGGGACACTTACGGAAATCATTTACAGCTTGAAAAAGTGCGCTTATATGAAACACCAAACAGTTGGGCTGATGCCTTAGCTTAGTTTTACCAAGCTAAGCTGGATTTAACTTTTGCAGCTCTGATACTAATGCATCTTGCCAGTCCGGTAATACAACTGAGAAATCTTGTGCTAGCTTAGTACAATCCAAACAAGAATTAGCTGGCCGTAGTGCAGCGGTAGGGAACTCTTTGGTAGCGATAGCTTTAATATTAACCGGCTTTACTTTAAGTGATGGCCAGCCTTGACGGAATGGGAAATTTACGTCCGCTTGTAAAGATGAATACTCCTCAACGATTGCCGTTGCAAAACCATGCCAGGAAGTTTGACCAGCATTTACTAAATGATAAACGCCTGTCGTTTCATTTTGCCACTGACATATCACCTTCAATACCGCCTCGGCAATACTAGTACTCGTGGTTGGTGCACCTATTTGATCTGCCACAATACGTAACTCGTCACGTTCACTTGCTAGACGAAGAATTGTTTTTAAGAAGTTTTTACCGTATGCCCCGTACACCCAAGAGGTACGAAAAATAAGATGTGGCAAACCAACGGCACGAATCGCATCCTCACCCGCAAGCTTACTTTTACCATAAACACCTAATGGCGCAGTTGCATCACACTCAACATAAGCACCTGCTTTGGCACCGTTATACACATAATCCGTAGAGAAATGTATGAGTCTTGCGCCCACTTTGGCCGCTTCTTCAGCCAGTATTTGCGGTGAAGTAGCATTGATGGCGTAAGCCAGTTCAAGCTCTGCTTCAGCCTTATCTACCGCAGTATAAGCCGCCGGGCTAATAATCAA
>JAZJZG010000112.1:0-1640 GCA_040389995.1 Pseudomonadota bacterium
CCTTGACAATTTCCCGCGAACGGGCGGGTGAAAAACGCCAATCGCTGGTAAATGACACGACTAGGAACTGCGCTTTGACTTGTTGCAGCGCTTTGCTTAAATCGCCATTACAGGATAGTGCAGGATCGTAATAATCTAAGGCACGTGTCATGCGCAAATAAGTGTTCGCATCAAACTCGCCAGCAAACTTATCGCCTTGATAGCGCAAATAAGATTCCATTTCAAACTCAGCATCAAAACTATATTTAATGCCGTCTTTGAGCTTGCGGCCAAATTTAGCGCCCATAGCATCGTCACTTAAATAAGTAATGTGGCCAAGCATACGTGCGATACGTAAACCACGTCTAGGCACAACATCATGTGCGTAATAATCACCGCCATGAAACTCCGGGTCAGTAATAATCGCTTGGCGTGCTACTTCGTTAAACGCCATATTTTGTGCGGTGAGGTTGGGTGCAGAGGCAATCACCAATGCATGTCGTACCCGTTCCGGATAAGCTAGCGTCCATTGCAACGCTTGCATGCCGCCTAAACTGCCACCGACTACCGCAGCTAATTGTTTGATACCTAAATAGTCCATAAGTAAAGACTGCGATAACACCCAGTCTTCTACGGTCAGCATCGGGAACTGCGAGCCCCAGGATTGTCCTGTGGCAGGATTGATGCTTCTTGCACCAGTACTGCCGTGACAGCCGCCTAAGTTGTTGACGCCAATCACAAAGAATTTATTGGTATCTAATGGTTTATTCGGCCCAACCAAGTTATCCCACCAGCCTGGATATTTATCATCTTTAGTGTATCTACCCGCCACGTGGTGTGTGCCAGATAGCGCATGACAGATGAGTACCGCATTGGATTTATCAGCATTTAAGCTGCCATAAGTCTCGTAAACAAGGTCGAATTGCGGCAATGTCGCGCCGCTTTTTAGTTTTAGCGGCTGACTAAAATGTGCGGTTTGCGACACAACAATGCCAACGGATTTTTCAGTTGCAGCTTGTGAGTTAAGTTCAGACATACGCTAATTATACTATAGGAATTTCACTATACATTTTGATACTCCGCTTCGAAGCCTACTAAATGCTTAATCCCAGTGCGTACTCACAATCAGTGGATTTTTTGCGAGTGTGACGCGATTGTTATTGCCAAAATCTTTCAAGGTTTCAATATTGACTAAACCATTGTTTGCCATTAAATCGGCCACTGATTCGGCCTGGTTGTAACCATGTTCTATCATCAGCCAGCCTTGTGGCCTTAGGTAGACCAGGCAGTTATCAATAATCTGGCGTATATCATCTAGTCCATCAAGCCCTGAAGCTAATGCAGATATAGGTTCGAAGCGTAAATCGCCTTGTGTTAAATGGATATCGTCTTGCTCAATATAAGGCGGATTACTAACAATTAAATCAAATTTTTTACCGTCCAGCGCAGCAAACCAAGCACTTAATTGAAATTCAACGTTCAAAATGCCTAAAGTCTGGCTATTTTTCTTGGCAACGTCTAGTGCAGCTTCTGAGGTATCAACCGCGGTAATATGTGCGAGTGGACGGTTTTTAGCAATCGCCAGTGCAATTGCGCCCGTGCCGGTACCCAAGTCCAGAATCTGGTCAGTAGCATCGTTAGCAATTTTCGCCAGAGCGGCT
>JAZJZG010000112.1:1650-13794 GCA_040389995.1 Pseudomonadota bacterium
CTACCAGTGTTTCAGTATCTGGTCGTGGAATCAAAGTGTCGCGTGTGACCATTAAATCTAAACCATAATATTCGCGGTTACCTAAAATATAGGCAATAGGTTCACCTTTTAAGCGACGTGACAATAGGGCTGAAAATTTTTGGCAGGTATCGGCAGGCACATCATCTTGTTCATGTGCAATCAACCATGCGCGATTCACTTGTAATACGTTTTGCAATAGTAACTGTGCCTCGAATTTGGCTTCCTGAGTGCTTGAATTGTTGGCTGCAATCAAACTTGCTTCGCTTGCGGATAGTATTTGTTTAATGGACTGCATGTTTTTAGTGTTGACCAAGGCTTTACAAGTTTTTACCCAAGTTTACCAGTTTTGCACTTACTTTATGCTGCTAACGATGCCATAATAAAAATGAAACGTTTTATTTTTATTAGTGGTGATATGAACGATGTCAAAAAATATGCATGCAAGTAGCACCCAGCCTAAGCATAAGTTAGGCCGACCACTACAGGGCACTGAACACGAGCGATTAAGTGTGCTGCTTGATTGTGCGCTCAATATATTTATGCGCGATGGCTATGGCTTGGCGAGCATCGCAAAAATAGCCACCACGGCGGGCATTTCCACACGTACGATTTATGGGCTGTATAAGAATAAGGCTGACTTAATGGTGGCTTCGGTCGCGTATATGGTGAAGCAAGATGTTGAAAAGATGCAATCCATAGATGGATTGGATAGGATGAGCACCCAAGCTGGTCTGCATGCTTTTGGTGAAATGATACTGGCACGTGTCACCAGCCCGCAGTTGATTGCACTTTACCGCATGGGTGTAGCCGAGGCGGCGCGCTTTCCTGAAATGACCAGTAAAATGAAAGCGATCGGACCGCAACGCATAGAAGCCGTGATTGCCGATTACCTGCGTCAGCGAATAGCCAAAGGTGAGTTGCAGATTGAGAATGTGGATAAGGCTGCCATTATGTTTTGCCAGATGTTGATTGCTGAGCCTAGACATAACGCCCTAATGGGTTTGCTGACAAAAGACTGGGATGCTAAGGCACATATCAGTTACGTGGTGGATATATTCTTGCATGGCGTGTCACCTGCCACTCGAACCGTAGCTAAAGTCGTTAATAACCAATGAACAGATTTCTGATGATTAAACCTAATCGTGGACTGATATTAAGCGTGGTTTTACTGCTGAGTGGTTGTAGTATCTTCCCGGAGTATCTTAAACCAGCCATCAAAACGCCAGATAGCTGGCAAGCCAAACTACCACAGGAAACTTTGACCACGGCTACGCTGCCACATCATGGCAATGTCAGCCAACTCACAGGCTGGTGGGGGCAGTTTAACGATACTGCACTTAATCAGTTATTAACAGCGGCGGAAGCGGATAGTCCAACCTTATCTATCGCGTTAGCTAATATAAAGTCAGCACGGGCCAGTAGTGTTGCGGCACGTGCGCAAGGTTTGCCGTCACTCACCGGTACAGCCTCCGCCACGCGTTCACAATCAGGTTTATCCAGTGGTATAGCAAGCTTCGGTAGCATCAGTGGCCTAAGTACCTCCACTGTGGGTGCGCTTGATGCAAGCTGGGAGATAGACCTGTTTGGCGGCGTTAAATTCGCAAAACAAGCTGCAGAAGCCAGGTTAGAAGCCAAGCGTAGTGATTGGCATACTGCAAGGGTGAGTTTGGCGGCAGAGGTGGCTACCAACTATGTGGATTACCGTGCTTGCCAGTTATCCGTTGCCGCTTATCAGCGTGCGCTGACGTCTAAAAATGAGACTTCCCGGCTGACCAATATTCTAGCCGGTGCTGGTTTTTCTGCACCGGCAGATGCCTCGTTGGCAGAAGCTAGCTTACGTGCAACGGAATCCAGCCTTATCAATCAACAAGCGCAATGTGATAATACGGTCAAGGCTTTGGTGGCACTGACTAATCTAGGCGAGCCGCAGTTACGGGAGTTATTGGCCGCCAGCGCAAATGCTGTGCTACCACAACCGGCGGAATTTAATATAGACAGCGTACCCGCCAGTCTGATTACACAACGACCGGATTTAATTGCAGCTGAGCGTAATCTGGCTGCTGCCAGTGCGGACACAGGTGTTGCAACGGCTAATCGATATCCGAGTTTATCGTTGCTGGGTTCTATCGGCCGTAGCAATATCAGCGGCAGTGGCTTTTCCAGCAATAGTGATACCTGGTCATTTGGTCCGTCCATCAGTTTGCCGATATTTGATGGCGGTAAGCGTAAAGCCGAAGTGAGTGTTGCTGAGGCCAATTATGCAGTTGCGCTTGCCACCTATCAGCAGGACGTGCGTGGCGCGGTAAAAGAGGTCGAGCAGGCTTTGGTGAATCTGGATAGTGCTGCACGGCGTGAAACTACGGAGAAAATAAGCACAGCGCAATATCAGAGCTATTACCAAGCGGCCGAGATCAACTGGCGTGCAGGCGGCATCAGCTTGCTTACACTGGAGGATGCGCGCCGCCAGTTGATTAGCGCTGAACTCAGTTATATCACGCAGCAACATGATCGCGTGCAATATTGGATTGCCTTGTACAAGGCGCTTGGCGGCGGCTGGCAGCAAGGTTCATTAAATAGTACAACCGATACAGTAAGTACTTCCTCCAGTAATACAAGTAATGAAAGCCTAAAATGATTAAATATAATTCAAGCCAAACACGTTACTGGATCATAATTGGCGTGGCCATTGTGCTGATTGCTGCCGTTGCATACTACATTTCACATCAGACCACTAAAATGGCTAATACATCTGCGATGTTTAGTGGTGAAAAAAACAGTGGTGAAAAAAGCAGTGACGGGAAAAGCAGTGACGGGAAAAGCAGTGCGAAAGCCGTTTTGGCGGTAGAAACTGTGCAGCCACAGCAGGTTAATTGGTCAGTCAGTGTAACCATGAATGGTGCGGTGAGCGCATGGCAGGAGGCGCAAGTAAGTGCCGAGATTGGCGGCTTACGTATCAAGCAGGTGTTGGTGGATGTGGGTAGCCAGGTAAAGCGCGGTCAGGATTTGGTGTTGCTGGCCGATGAAACGGTGCTGGCCGATTTGCATAAACAGCAGGCGACGGTTGCGCGTGACCGTGCCAGCCTTGCCGAAGCAAAATCTAATGCCGATCGTGCGCGCGAGATTAAAGACAGTGGTGCGTTATCCAGCCAGCAGATCAATCAATATGTCATTGCCGAAGAAACTGCACAGGCTAACTTGAATTTATCATTAGCGGAACTGGAAAATCAGCAGATTCGCCTGCGTCAAACCCATGTAGTGGCCGCCGACGACGGTGTGATTTCGTCGCGCAGTGCTAATTTGGGTAATGTGGTTGCGACTGGTGGTGAGCTGTTCAGATTGATACGGCAGGGGCGCATAGAGTGGCGCGGTGAGGCGAATGCTCAGCAGCTAGCACTGATTAAAACCGGGCAAAAAGTGGATTTGGTGTTGCCTGATAATCGTCGCGTAGCAGGTATCGTCCGTATGAAAGCGCCAACCGTGGATGCAAATACGCGTAACGCCTTGGTGTATGTGGATTTGACCAAGCATATTGCCGAACCGGGTATGTATGCACAAGGCACGATTAATGTAGGTGTTAAATCAGCCTCGGCGGTTCCGCAAACTGCGTTAGTGCTGCGTGATGGCCGCAGTTACTTATTTGAGGTACAGACTGCGATAGATGCCAACAATCAACAAGTGCATCGTGTGATTCAGCGTAGTGTTACTACCGGTCGTCGCGAGGGTGATTTGGTGGAGATTCTTGAAGGGATCACTGACGCCCCGCAACTGGTTGCTGCTGGCGGCGCATTTCTAAATGATGGCGATATGGTCACGGTCGTAAATAATCATAAGGTCGACAATAAAGTCAGTGCGAGTCAAGAAAGCAGTGGAGTCTCTCGATGAACTTCTCCGCCTGGTCTATCCGTAACCCAGTTCCGTCTTTGCTGTTATTCGTAGTGCTCGCTTATATCGGGCTCACGAGTTTAGCTAGATTAAGCGTACAGAATTTCCCGGATATTGAAATACCTGTCATTAACATCAGTGCTTCGCTAGAGGGTGCCGCGCCAGCGCAACTGGAAACAGAAGTAGCCCGGAAAATCGAGGATAGAGTAGCATCTCTTGGCGGTATTGAGCATATCAGTACGACTGTAACCGATGGGTCGGTAAGTATCAGGGTGCAATTCAATATCGATAAAAACTCCGAAGAAGCGCTGAATGAGGTGCGCAATGCGGTAGATGGCGTGCGTTCTGATTTGCCTACGGCAGTGACTAACCCTGTGGTATCAAAGACCACGACATCGGGCGGCACTCTGCTCAACTTTATTGTCGTCGCCGACAATATGGACGAGCAGGCGCTGTCCTGGTTTGTAGATAACGATATTAACAAGACCTTATTGTCGGTGGCTGGCGTCGGTAAAGTCGCCCGTATCGGCGGTGTAGACCGTGAGGTGCATGTAGACCTTAACCCGGCATTGATGGCGGGTTTGGGTGTCAGCGCCGGTGATATATCCACGCGGTTGAAACAAGTGCAGCAGGATGCCTCTGGCGGCCGCGGTGATATAGGTGGCAGTATACAGTCCGTACGCACTTTGGGTGCTGTCAGCACGCCGGACGAAATTGCAACCCTGGATATTCCAATGGCAGATGGCCGTCATGTCAAGCTGGATCAGGTCGCTACGGTAACCGACTCTTTTGCAGAGCGCAGTACTTATGCTTCTCTTGATGGCAAATCCGTCATTGGTTTTGAAATTACCCGCACAAAAGGTACTAGTGAAGTGACGGTAGCTAAAGCGGTACGTGCGGCAATCGTCCAGTTTTCAGCACTGCACCCACAAGTACACATTACCGAAGCTTTTAATACAGTGAAGCCGGTCGAGGATAACTATGAAGGCTCCATGCACCTGCTGTTTGAGGGTGCGCTGCTAGCTGTGCTGGTAGTGTGGTACTTCTTGCGGGATTGGCGCGCCACTTTTGTGGCAACTGTGGCTTTGCCGCTGTCTATTATCCCGACGTTTGCGGTCATGTATTACGCCGGTTTTAGCTTAAATGTACTCACGCTATTGGCTTTAGCGCTAGTGGTGGGGATTCTGGTCGATGACGCGATTGTCGAGATTGAAAATATAGTGCGGCATCTACGCATGGGCAAAACACCCTATCAGGCAGCGATGGAGGCCGCCGATGAAATCGGTTTTGCTGTCATCGCGACGACTTTTACCTTAGTTGCGGTATTTTTACCCACCGCATTCATGGGGGGTATTCCAGGTAAATTCTTCAAACAGTTCGGTATGACTGCCGCAGCAGCGGTCATGGCGTCACTACTGGTGGCGCGCCTGCTTACGCCGATGATGGCGGCTTATATACTCAAACCACATGTGGCTACCGATGAGGTATTTAGCACGCCGATGCGTATGTATTTAAGTGTGGTGAAATGGTGCTTGAGCTATCGTAAAACCGTGATTGTTGGCGTGACTTTATTTATCATCGGTTCGCTCGCTTTAATGCCCTTATTACCTAAAGGCTTTGTTCCCGCTGCCGATACCAGCCAAACCAAGGTAGCGCTGGAATTGCAGCCTGGCAGCACATTGGAGCAAACCAAGAAAATTGCCGCACATGCACAACAGCTATTACGTGAAATTCCTGACGTTACACAAGTATTTACTGCGGTTGGCGTTAGCACGACTGGTGGCGGGCCGTCTGGAAGTGTGAGCAGTAATGACGTGCGCAAGGCTACGCTTACCTTAAGCCTGCGTGACCGCAGCCAACGTTCCTATAAACAGGCGGTCATTGAAGATAATATCCGGGCCAAGCTAGCCGTATTGCCCGGTACGAGAATCTCAGTAGGTGCTGGCGGTAATGGTGAGCGCCTGCAAGTCACACTCGCCAGTGATGATCCGTACGCATTGCAAGCCGCAAGTCAAGGAGTAGAGCGAGATTTACGCAAGTTACATGGCTTAGGCAATATTACCTCCAGCGCCAGTTTAGAACGGCCAGAGATTCAAATTAAACCGGATTTTAACAAAGCGGCAGAATTAGGCATCACTGTGCAGGCGCTGGCAGACGTCATCCGTGTGGCAACTTCCGGGGATTTTTCTAACATCATACCCAAACTCAATTTGCCACAACGGCAGATTCCGATTCGCGTCAGGTTGGATGAATCATTCCGCCAGAGTATCGACGATATTGCGCAATTACGCGTGCCTGGGCGTGCTGGCAGTGTTGCGCTGGCGACAGTGGCTGATATTCAGATCAATGGTGGTCCGCAACAAATCGATAGGCTAGACCGCATGCGTAATGTCACCTTTGATATTGAGCTGGGTAAACGCCTAATTGGCGAGGTGTCGAAAGAAGTCAAGGCGCTGCCGTCTATGCAATCGCTACCACCCAGCGTTAAATTGATCGAATCAGGCGATGCGCAGCGTATGACGGAGCTATTCGGCAGCTTTGGTGCCGCCATGATGATAGGTGTACTGTGCATTTACGTAGTATTGGTCTTGCTATTCCACGATTTCTTGCAACCAGTAACGATATTAGGCGCACTACCGCTCTCGCTAGGCGGTGCCTTTTTAGCGCTACTTGCTACAGGCAGCAGTTTCTCTATGCCCAGCGTGATTGGCTTGTTGATGCTGATGGGCGTGGTGACCAAAAACTCTATCTTGCTCGTGGAGTACACCATTATGGGTCGCAACGAGCGTGGTTTAAATCGGCTAGATGCAATATTAGATGGCTGCCATAAACGCGCGCGCCCGATTATTATGACCACCATCGCCATGGGTGCCGGCATGTTGCCAATTGCCCTTGGCTATGGTGCCGACCCTAGCTTTCGTGCACCTATGGCGATTACCGTCATCGGCGGCTTAATCACTTCAACACTATTAAGTCTGGTGATTATTCCCGTGTTGTACACGTATGTGGATGACTTTAACCAGTTCTTGAAAAGAGTTTTTAAGTCTACCGCTCGAGCTAAACGGGTGGAGGTTTAATTACCTGATATTCGCTTAGGCGCGTTTGGTTAAAATCATCAGGAAGTTGATTGAGCCAGCATTGCTGGCTCAATATAAATTTGAACTAACTTGGTTTAATTCAAGGCTTAGTTTAATTATCATCACCTAAAGAGGCGAGTAAATCAGCCTGATGTTCAGCGGATAATGCACCTATCAACTCATCCATATCGCCTTCGGTAATCGCATCAATCTTATACAGCGTGAGGTTGATGCGGTGGTCGGTAATGCGGCCTTGTGGATAATTGTAGGTGCGGATGCGTTCGCTGCGGTCGCCTGAGCCAATTAATGATTTACGCTCAGAGGCAATCTTAGATTGTTGCGCGCGCACTTCGGCGTCTTTGATTCGCGCGACTAGCACACTCATAGCTTGCGCTTTGTTTTTATGTTGCGAGCGGTCGTCTTGGCATTCCACAACGATGCCGGTTGGCAAATGGGTAATGCGCACCGCCGAGTCGGTTTTGTTAATATGCTGGCCACCAGCACCTGAAGCTCTATACGTATCGATGCGGATTTCAGCCGGATTAATCACTACATCGCTTACTTCGTCCGCTTCTGCCAATACTGCCACGGTGCAGGCTGAGGTGTGGATGCGGCCCTGTGTTTCCGTGTCTGGCACGCGCTGCACACGATGCACGCCAGACTCGAACTTGAGTTTTGAGTAAGCACCGTAACCTTCAACTTTGGCGATAATTTCTTTGTAGCCACCTACTTCTGATTCATTGGCAGACACGATCTCTACCTTCCAGCGCTGACGTTCTGCGTAGCGTGAGTACATCCTGAATAAGTCACCGACAAATAAGCCGGATTCATCACCGCCGGTACCGGCACGAATCTCTAAAAATAGATTACGGTCATCATTCGGGTCTTTGGGCAGTAATAGTTTTTGCAGCTCAGCTTCAATGGCTTCTGTTTTGGCTTTGCCCTGCTCGATTTCATCTTGTGCGAAGTCTTTCATGTCGGGGTCGCTTAACATCTTTTGCGCCTCGTTCATGTCAGCCTCAACCTGTTCATAAGCACGGTATTGTTCAACAATCGGCGGTATTTCTGCGTGTTCCTGAGTGATTTTTCGATAATTATCCATATTACTGGTCGCGTCTTCGCTACTCATTAAACGGTTAATTTCATCTAAACGCTCGCTTAGGTTAGCGAGTTTGGTAATCATGCTTTGTTTCATTCAATACTTCTTTAGAATTTAATTTGGTATAGCTGTTTTAGGGTATTTTCTAGCTTGGTATGTTCATCGCCCTGCGCAAGATTAAGCGCGTGGCTGGGCGCATGTAAAAATTTATTTGTCAGTGCATTGCTGAGTGTTTCCAGGACTTTTTCAGCGTTCTCACCTTTTTGAATCAGCTTGATGGCTTTGTCTAGCTCTAATTTACGCGTTGCTTCTGCTTGGTCACGCAGCGCTTTAATGGTCGGTACGGCATCACGTTTTTTTAGCCAACTCATAAAATTCTCTACGCGCGCAGCGACAATCATTTCGGCATCAATTGCTGCTTCTTGGCGGTTGACCATGCCGTCGGTCACTACTTGTGCGAGATCATCTACCGTGTATAAGAACACATCGTCTAATTGTGCAACTTCGTGCTCAATATCACGCGGTACGGCTAAATCCACCATAAAAATCGGCCGGTGACGGCGCGCTTTAATGGCGCTTTCTACCATACCCAAGCCAATAATCGGCAATTGGCTGGCCGTTGAAGTTACGACAATGTCGAACTCGGCAAAGCGTTCTGGCAGGTCATGTAAAAAAATCGCTTGCCCGCCGACTTTTTGTGCTAATTCCACGCCACGCTCTAAGGTCCGGTTGGCAACCACGATGGATTTTGGTTTTTGTGCGGCAAAATGGTCAGCACATAGCGCAATCATTTCACCTGCACCTATAAAGAGTACTTTTTGGTTACTGATATCGCCAAAAATACGTTGCGCCAGCTTCACCGCTGCGGCCGCCATCGAAATAGAGCTTGTGCCAATGTCAGTGTTGGTGCGTACTTCTTTGGCTACTTCAAAAGTACGTTGAAACAATTTGTGTAGCAGTGTACCTAGCGTGCCTGCATCTTGCGCGATTTTAACGGACTGCTTGAATTGACCTAAAATCTGTGCCTCGCCTAATACCATGCTATCCAGGCCGGACGCTACTCTAAAGGCATGTTTAACGGCTTCACTTTGCGGTAGCGTATAAATATAAGGTTGAATGCTGTCCGCTTCCAGTTTGTGATACTGCGATAACCATTGCAGTGGTATCTCAGGATTATCGGTGCTACAGTAAAGCTCAGTGCGGTTGCAAGTGGATAAAATCGCTGCTTCATTGACGTCGTGCAGGGTTAATTCGCGCAAAGCGCTACCTAAATGTTCGCTGTTAAAAGCAACATGTTCTCGAATTTGGATGGGCGCTGTGGTGTGGTTCACGCCAATAACATATAACTGCATAGTGTAATTTTGATGGATTGGCTTATGTTAAGCAAGAAGCTTATCTAAAAGTTAGGAATATGGTTAAAATAACGGTTTAGTTTTTAATTTAGTTACAATTGCCCTACTTAATAAAATAATGGATGTTAGCCATGGATAAAACTTTTAGAATCGCCCCTAGTATTCTTTCTGCAAACTTTGCCAAACTTGGTCAAGAAATTGAAGATGTCATCAATTCTGGAACAGATATTGTGCACTTTGACGTTATGGATAACCATTACGTTCCAAATTTGACGATAGGCCCTTTAGTCTGCGAAGCCATCCGCGAAACCGCCAAAAAAGTGGGTGCATTGATAGACGTGCATTTAATGGTTAAACCTGTAGATCGTATCATCCCGGATTTTGCTAAAGCAGGCGCAAATATTATTACATTTCACCCTGAAGCTTCTGACCACATTGACCGCAGCTTGGCGATGGTACGCGAGCTAGGCTGTAAATCTGGTCTGGTATTTAATCCAGCAACGCCACTTAGCTACTTAGACCATGTGATGGATAAAGTGGACATGATTTTGCTGATGTCAGTTAACCCAGGTTTCGGCGGTCAAAAATTCATCCCTGAAACTTTGGCTAAACTTACACAAGCGCGTGCACGTATTGATGCATATTACGAAAAAACAGGCCGTCAAATTTGGCTAGAGGTTGACGGTGGCGTAAATGCACAAAATATTGCTGAAATTGCTCGTGCCGGTGCCGATACATTTGTTGCGGGCAGTGCGATTTTTGGCGCGCCAGGCCCAGGTGACAAAAATCGTTACGATACAGTGGTGAGCGCGATGCGTGCTTCATTGGCAACCGTCAAGTAACTACCTTGCAGCGTCATACTGGCCAAAAATTTAAGGTCAGAGCCGTCATGATTGATCTTGACGGCACGCTGATAGATACTGCACCTGAAATAGCGCGTGCAGCAAATACTATGTTAACCAGCCTAGGGCAACAAGCTTTGGCGACTAAGCAGATTGAAGCTTATATTGGTGAGGGTGCCGGGGTGCTGGTTAAGCGTTGTTTAGCTGGTGAGCCGGAAACTGAGTTATTTGTAGAAGCGCAGCAGTTGTTTTTTGCGCATTATGCACAAATCGCCGTTGAAAGTAAGCCGTATGCTGGTGCCCTTGAAGCGGTGCAAGCCTTACAAATGGCCGGTTACCAGTTAGCGTGTGTGACTAATAAGTCAGCAAGCTTTACTTTGCCGCTGTTGGAAGTTAATGCGTTATTGCCGTATTTCGACTTGGTGGTGTCCGGGGATACATTGCAAAGAAAGAAACCGGAGCCGGATCAAATTTTTTACACATGTGAGAAGTTTGGCGTACCAGTGAGTGAAGCGCTGCTGATCGGCGATTCCGGAACTGATATTGCTGCTGCGCGTAGTGCCGGCTGCTATGTATTTACCGTGCCGTATGGCTATAATCAAGGCCGTGAAATAGCCGCAAGTTCTGTAGATGCAATAATTAGCAATCTAAGTGAAGTGCTGCATTTGATTCATTAAACATAATGGATTGATTAAATACAACGAAGCGTAAAAATTTGAGCTAAACAATTAAACATGATGATAAGTAACGTCAAAACATATAGTTGGCGATGGTGGCTAAGCTAAGAAGCTTGCAGCGTAACAAGCGCGAGCAATGTAGGTAGCACCATTTAATCAAAATATATGTCAGGAAATTTATGTTTAGCACGATTAGTTTAACCGAATTCAATACATTAGCCGCGCAAGGCTATAACCGCATTCCATTAGTACTGGAAACTTTCGCCGACTTGGATACGCCGTTATCGCTCTATCTCAAATTAGCGAATCAGCCTTTTTCCTATTTACTGGAATCTGTACAGGGCGGCGAACGTTTTGGTCGATATTCCATTATCGGCTTACCTGCAAAAACCCGTATCGTGGCCTATGAGCATCAAGTACAGGTATTTGAAGACAATGCCGTTGTTGAATCAGCCGATGGCATCAATCCGCTAGACTTTGTAAAAAGCTATCAAAGCCGCTTCAGAATTCCGCCCCCGCACCTCATGCATAATCAGCACCTGCCGCGTTTTGCGGGCGGCTTAGCTGGCTATTTTGGCTATGAAACTGTGCGTTATATCGAGAAACGTTTGGCTGGCGTACAAAAGCCAGACGCGATTAACGTGCCAGACGTGCTGCTAATGGTGTCTGAAGAGCTGGCTGTGGTGGATAATTTAAGTGGCAAGCTTTACTTCATCGTATATGCTAATCCAGCCGAACTGAATGCTTACGAAAATGCGCATAATCGCCTGGAAGTGTTGGTGAAAATGCTCAGAAAAACTGTGGCGATTCCTGAATCAACGGCCACGGCAACATCGATAGCTAGCTCGGAGTTCGGTGAAGAAAATTTTAAAGCTGCTGTGATACGTGCGCAGCAATATATTTTAGATGGTGACATTATGCAAGTCGTGTTATCACAACGCATGGCGCAGAAATTTTCTGCACCACCATTATCTTTATATCGAGCACTTCGCAGCCTAAATCCCTCACCCTATATGTTTTATTACGATATGGGCGATCATCACGTTGTGGGGGCCTCTCCTGAAATTCTAGTACGCCTTGAGGGCGGTACCGTCACTGCACGCCCGATTGCTGGCACGCGGCCGCGTGGCAAAACCCGTGAGCAGGATCTGGCCTTGGCTGATGAGTTGTTAGCAGATCCGAAAGAGCGCGCCG
>JAZJZG010000113.1:0-4224 GCA_040389995.1 Pseudomonadota bacterium
GCAAATCATTGGTATCAGGTCATTTTGCGCGAAGGCCGTAACCGTGAAGTGCGCCGCTTATTTGAAGCGTTTCAATTACCAGTAAGCCGTTTGATGCGTGTACGTTTTGGTCCTGTAAATCTGCCGCCGCGTGTTAAACGTGGGCAAATGCTCAAACTAGAGCAAAAAGAAGTGGTTGGTTTGCTGGAGTGGGCAGATTTGCCTGTACCAAGCGCACCATTAAGACAACTTACACAACGTGAAAAATTAAAAGCGACTACTGTCTTTATGCCAAAAGTGCGTAAACAACGGGTGAGTGCGTTAGACCGGCCACCGCGTGATGCGGCTGATGGTGAAGCGCGGCCTTATCGCGGTAAAGCCGATGCTGTGCGTAATGAGGCAGCAAAAAAACCAGCACCTAGGAAATCTGCTAATCGACGTGTGAGACAGGCTAGCGATTTAGCTGCGCCTGCTGTTCAAAAAACAAGTATGCAGAAGAAGAGTGATAGGAATAGAGGTAGAGGCTAGTAATGTAGAAATTGGTGTGCAAGTCAGAAATCTGCACACCAATTTCACTTGTAAAGTTTTACAGCTTAGCCAATCGCCACAACGAAGTGACCTCAGCCTTACGTGCAGCATGTAATGGGTCGCTGGCATCTAGCGTTTTGCCATGTTTGGCTTTGGTATCGGTTCTATTGATCACTTTTAAACCTGCCGCTTCTATCCAGCTTAATAATTCGTCACGGGTCCTTAAGCCTAAATGTTCAGCAAAGTCTGAAAGCACCAGCCAACCTTCACCACCGTCATTTAAATGTGCGCTTAAGCCATTTAAGAAACCTTTGAGCATTTGGCTTTTTTCATCATATATTGCCGATTCTAAGGCTGAGCTTGGATGTGCCGGTAGCCACGGTGGATTGCATACAATCAAATCCGCTTTGCCGAACGCCTCTTTACCTTCCTTAGCTTTTGGGAATAGATTGGCTTCCACCAAGCTGACATTACTCTTTAAGCCTAACTGATTGATATTTTTAAGCGCGCAATCTAAAGCACGGTGAGAGTTATCCGTAGCCACAATTTTTGTAATGCCGCGGTTCGCCAGTATGGCAGCTAGTACGCCTGTGCCTGTGCCTATGTCAAACGCCACATTACAAGGTACAGGTAACGGCGCAACGTCAACCAAGTCTAGATATTCACCACGTATTGGCGAAAACACGCCATAGCTCGGATAGATTTTATTATTGATAGCGTTAATTTCCACGCCGTTTTTGCTCCACTCATAAGCGCCAACTAAGCCGAGGATCTCGCGCAGTGACACTATGATGGATTGTGTACTTTTACCATAGGCATGCTCACAAGCTGCTTTTACATCAGGTGCACGGCGCAGGTTGATGTTATAACCTACGTTCAGTTCAATGACCAGCATGCCTAGAATACGTGCTTTTTGTGACTGTGCCTGGCGGTGCAAGTGAAATGCCTCGAGCATGGTCTCGCCAGATTTCTTTGGTTTCTTTTTGGGGCGGTCTATTCTGCGTGACAGTGCCTGCATGAGTAGCTTGGCATTTTGAAAATCCCCGCGCCAAAGCAGGGCGGTGCCTTCGCAACAGAGCTTGTAAGCGTCATCGGCCTTAATGGTATCGTCGGCAATCTGTACGCGTTTTGGTGCTGGAGCATCATTTTCCGAATGCCATAGTCCAGTTTTAGTTTTACTGGCTTCTAACCAGCTAATGGTTAGGCTATTGGTTTGGGTGGTGTTCCCAGAAGTATTATTCAAAGTTTGGGGTGCCTATTTATGCAGCGTCTTGAGTTGAGACTGGGTAAGTAAAAATACAAATTCATTGCCTGACGAAACTTCCAGCCAATTAAATACAAGGTCTGGATAGGCAGCTTCCAGTGCGTCGCGATTATGGCCGATTTCAACGATCAGTATGCCATCTTCATTAAGATGATGTGCGGCTTCACGTAAAAGGGTATGCGTGTGGTCCAGGCCGGCAACACCGCTGCCTAATGCCAGTTGTGGTTCGTTTTGATACTCCGCCGGCAATGCCGCCATGGATGGTGCATCTACGTACGGTGGATTGCTGATGATGACATCATATTTTTTGTAGCCATTTTTCTTATCTTGAAGCGCGCTAAACATGTCTGATTTAATAGCGGTGATTTGGTCTTGTAAGCCATAGTTGGCGATATTGATGTTTGCCACATCAATCGCATCTTGTGAAATATCAATCACATCAATCGCTGCATTAGGAAAAGCACTTGCGAGCAGCACGCCTAAACAGCCACTGCCGGTGCAAATGTCAGCCGCGCTTTCTACCATCTCCGGATATTCGATCCAGGGGCTTAAGTCGGTATTCAATAACTCTGCGATGAACGAACGTGGAATCAGCACACGTTCATCAACGTAAAATTTTAGCCCTTGTAGCCAAGCTTCTTTTACCAAGTAGGCAGTAGGCGTATGTTGAGTAATCCGTTGCTCAATAAAGGCTGCTAACTTAGTGCGTTCCACCGTGGTGATGTGCGCATCTAAAAAGTTATCGAGTGTGTCCATTGGTAGGTGCAATGCACTCATGATGAGCCAAACGGCTTCATCATAGGCATTATCAGTGCCATGACCGTAGAAGATATCGGAAGCTTCAAACTGGCTAACGGCAAAGCGTATCCAGTCTCGGATGGTGATGAGCTCGTTAATATTAGTGTTGTTCGTCATTAGTGTTGTTATTTGAGTAATTTTTGCAGGGTTAACTTATAGGTTTCTTTTAATGGCTCTATATCCGCAATGCCTACACATTCATTGAGCTTATGTATCGTTGCATTCAGTGGGCCAAATTCAATCACTTGCTTGCAGATATCGGCAATAAAGCGTCCGTCAGAAGTGCCACCTGTGGTTGATAGCTCAGGCGTTACGCCATAAGCCTGTTGAATCGCTTCGGTAATGGCCTCTACCAGGTTGCCGCGTGGCGTGATGTAAGGTGGTGAGTACTCCCATTCCAAGTCATATTCCAGCGCATATTTATCTAAAATGGCATGCGTGCGTTCTTTCAAGCTGGTTTCGGTGCTGGCAGTACAGAATCTGAAGTTGAATAGAATCTCAACTTCACCGGGTACTACATTGGTTGCGCCCGTGCCGCCGTTCATATTGGAGATTTGCCAGGAAGTGGGCGGGAAGTATTCGTTGCCTGTATCCCAAACGGTTTCAACCATGTCTTTAATGGCAGGCGCGACCATATGAATCGGGTTTTTAACCAGGTGTGGATAGGCAATATGGCCTTGTACACCTTTTACCGTAAGCTTGCCTGACAGCGAGCCACGACGACCATTTTTAATCATGTCACCCACTACTTTGTTGCTGGTAGGTTCGCCGACGATACAGTAATCAATCAATTCGCCGCGTGCTTTTAACGCTTCTACAACTTTTATGGTGCCATCTACGGCAACGCCTTCTTCGTCAGAAGTAATCAGCAGGCCAATAGAACCAATATGGTTGGGATTCTCAACAACAAACGCTTCGATACTGGTAATAAACGCCGCTAATGAAGTCTTCATATCTGCCGCGCCGCGTGCGTAAAGCATACCGTCTTTAATGGTCGGCTCAAATGGCGGTGTGTGCCATTTTTCTAAAGGGCCGGTTGGCACCACGTCGGTATGGCCTGCAAACACCAGCAGTGGAGCAGTTGTGCCGCGCCTGGCGTATAAATTATCTACATTGCCAAATCGCATGCGTTCAATCTTAAAGCCTAGCGGCTTAAGGCGCGCAATCATCAGCTCCTGGCAGCCAGCGTCTTCTGGCGTGTTCGACTGGCGAGATAGTAAATCAATGGCAAGGTTTAAGGTTTCACTGTGATTATGGTGATTCATGATAATAACTCTTGGTAAACCGCTTCAGAAAAGCCTAGGCTGATGATTTTCCCATCTTTTACTAGTACTGGGCGTTTTATAACAGATGATTTTGCTAGCATTAAACTAAGTGCTGAAGGCGCATCTACGACTACAGACTTCTCAGTTTCAGTTAAATTACGCCAAGTCATACCAGCGCGGTTGATGAGCTTTTCCCAAGGGAGTTGGTTTAGCCAGTCTGTAAGCAGCGCTTGATTAGCCACACCTTTTTTAAAGTCCTGAAACTCATAAGGAATATGATGAGTTGTTAGCCAGTCGCGGGATTTTTTGACGGTGTTGCAATTGGGGATGCCGTAAAGTTTCATTTGAACACTACCGTTTGTATACTAACGCATAAGCTTAGCATTTTAA
>JAZJZG010000113.1:4234-9009 GCA_040389995.1 Pseudomonadota bacterium
AGCTGTAATGAATGTCCTGTCGTAAGATGGAATTGTTAGTTAAATTATTGATTAGCTGTATTATAAATTGTTAAGGTTGTTGGTAATCGGTAACCATGAATTGGCCTGTAGATTTAAAACTGGTATCTAACTGCTTTATTAGCGCAATTAATTTTCCTTCTGATATGGGGCGTGAGAACAGATAACCTTGCATTTGATCGCAATTCATCTCAGTGAGTATTAGGCGTTGCTCTTCGGTTTCCACACCTTCTGCCACCACAATAAAATCTAGTGCATGCGCTAACCTGATAACGGCGTCAGCCACTGCGCGTGATTGTGCGCTCGTGCCGATATCGACAATGAATTCTTTATCTAATTTTAGCTCATAGACTTTTAGACTTTGTAAGTAAGCTAAATTGGAAGGGTGTGTGCCAAAGTCGTCTATAGCCGTATTAATGCCGGCTTCGCTGAATTTTGTTAACAAGGTATCAAATAACTTTTGATTTTTAACGGCGGCAGCTTCGGTGATCTCAAAAGTTAAACTGTTATGAGGTAAATTAAATCGATCAAGCAGCCTTTTTATCTCATCAACAAGATTGGGGTTACGAAATTGTTGTGAGGATAGATTGATTGAAATATTCAAATGTACGTCATAGCCTTGCAACCTGCGGATAGTGCGGCAGGCCTCTTCAATCACCCAGGTATTGATCTGTTCGAGCAGGCCAAACTTTTCTGCAGCAGGCATAAACATACTCGGCATAAGCAGCCCTTTACTTGGGTGTTGCCAGCGTATGAGCGCTTCCGCACCAACCGGCGCTTGTGAGCGTGTGTCTACTTTAGGTTGAAAACGCAGTCTAAATTCATTGTTATCAATGGCATGGCGTAAATCTCTTTGCAATTCCAGCATTTGATCTGAGGCAAGTTCGATTTCTGCATCAAAGAACCTGAATTGATTCTTGCCGTCGCTTTTAGCACGATACATAGCAGCATCTGCACATATCAGTAACTTGTCTATATCGCCACCATCTGTAGGATAAACCGCGATACCCACAGATGCCGAAATGGTGATTTGATTATCATTGATTACCAATATTTCTCTAACTGAGTTCACGATGCGTTCGGCAATGGGCACGATATCATTTTCAGATTTTATTTCTTCGATAATAGCGACGAATTCATCGCCGCCGATACGCGCAACAAAATCACAGCCGCGTACAGCTGCATTAAGCCGTTTGGCGATTATCGACAGCACTTCATCACCTACATGGTGGCCATGTGTATCGTTGATGGGCTTAAAGTTATCTAGGTCAATAAAGGCGACTGCAATGGTGGCGTTGCCGCGTGAACTACGTTTAATCGCTGATTCAAGGTGTTGCTGAAACGCACGGCGATTTGGTAACTGGGTAAGCGCGTCTAACATCGCTAGATTGTTCAATTGTTGATGATCTATTTTTGGAGCTAGACTAAATTTGAATGTGTCATAGCTAAATTTTTCGTAAAAGATTGCGACTATACATGTCGCAAAAAACAAGCAGACAAACCCTAGTGCGACTGTTAAACCCAGTAAGGTATTGTCAAAATGAACCATAGTGTTGCTAACGGCGTTATGTGGAATCTCAATAGCCGTGTTATATGTGAGATGCACGCCGGTGATGGCTAAAGACATAAGAACCGCGAATATTGATTTAGTCAGGAAAGGGAATTTTCCTGAGTAACTTTTTATCCAGAACATTGCCATGATGCCTAGCATGGCTACTGCAACAGAAACCATTAGGCAGATTACGCTGATAAGTGGTGAAAATGTCACCGTTGGCTGGATTTTCATCGAGTAGATACTGAAATAGAACATGGCGCAAGCGCTCATGCCTGCTACAAAGCTTGCTATCAGTAATGATTTTAGCGGGAGCGTTTTCTTGCAGGACATATAGAGCATAGACAGTGCCACAGTCAGTGCAGAAATCCACGATAGCATTATATAGCTGATTGTATAGCCAGTTGATTGCAGTAGCGGGAAAGCAAGCACATCAAGAAAGTGAATCGACCATAAGCTGGTCCCCACTATTAACATACTAAAGACGAGTAAGGGCTCTTTATGCGCATCCTGTGATTTGTAAAGTCTGCCGATTAGGCTAAGCGTGAGTAATACTGCAAAGTATCCCACCAGCATAGAAAGTGTAATCAGTTTTAGGTTGTAATTACTCATTTTTGCTAACTAACCTAATTCCGTCAGGAATTAGAAAATATCTTTTTAAGTTTAGATAAATAAGTAATTGCAAAGATTATGCCACTCGATAAATTGAGGAGCATAAATGAGAAAAAAGCTGCAAAGCCAATAGAATGGTGGCTGGCAGCTTTTCAGGGAATGTTGTTAGTTAGAGGATTATCACTAACAAGCGCATAGAACTGTCGAAATGTCGACAGTGCTGTAGTTAAATAGCAATTAAATTCCGCGTAATAATTCGTTGATGCCGACTTTACCTAAAGTTTTTTCATCTACTTTTTTTACGATTACTGCACAATACAAGCTGTAGCTACCATCTTTTGCCGGTAAATTACCTGAAACTACTACTGAACCTGCTGGTACACGGCCATAGGTGAACGTGCCTGTTTCGCGATCGTAAATTTTGGTTGATTGGCCAATATATACGCCCATAGAAATGACGCAGTTGTCTTCTACAATCACACCTTCTACTACCTCAGAACGTGCGCCGATAAAGCAGTTGTCGCCAATGATCGTTGGACCAGCTTGTACAGGCTCCAATACGCCGCCAATACCTACACCGCCACTCAAGTGCACATTTTTACCGATTTGCGCACATGAACCTACCGTTGCCCATGTGTCTACCATGGTGCCTTCACCTACGTAAGCGCCGATGTTAACGTATGAAGGCATCAATACTGCGTTTTTGCCGATGTATGAGCCGCGGCGTACAATCGCGTTCGGTACTACTCGGAAGCCGCCGGCTTTGAAGTCTGCTTCGGTGTAATCCGCGAATTTTGGCGGTACTTTGTCGAAATATTTAGTACAGCCACCATCCAGTAATACATTGTCTTGTAGGCGGAATGACAGCAATACCGCTTTCTTAAGCCATTGATGCGTTTCCCAATCCTGGGTATCGCCGATACGAGATGCAACACGCAGTTTGCCTGTATCCAAATCAGCGATTACGCTCGCAACAGCGTCTTTTACTTCACGGCTAGCGTTTGCTGGGTTGATGTTTGCGCGGTCTTCAAATGCGCCTTCGATAATGTTCTGTAATTGACTCATGTTGTTCCAAATATAAAAGCTAAATGTTAAGGATATTTAAGCAAGAATGCTATTTTACCCTAAACTTTAAAAGATTAAGAAGATGTGTTGAAGCGCTGATTTATAAAAGTATATTTAGCTATAACGATTTATTTTAAGCCTATCTAAGTCAGCTTTTTCTAGCCGCTTCATAAAGCGGGCGTACTTTTGGTATAAGTGCACGCAGGTCGGCAATACGGCTGGCATCAGACGGATGGGTACTTAAGAATTCTGGTGGTTTAGCGCCGCCTTGCGCGCTCATCTTTTGCCATAAAGTGATGGTGGCATCTGGGTTAAATCCAGCGCGAGCGGCAAGCTCCAGGCCCATTTCGTCAGCTTCATGTTCTGCGGTACGGCTATTTGGCAGTGTCAGTGCGACGGCAGCCACGGTGCCACCTAATGCAACGGTACTTGCGGCATTATCGGCATTTTGTGTAGTGACGCCGATTACCGCAGCCAGACCTAATAATCCCAGTTGTTGGGCTTTTGCACGCGACATCTGTTCGCGCACATGTTCACGTAGCGCGTGTGAAATCTCATGCCCCATCACTGCTGCTAATTCATCATCTGTAGGCTTGATTTGATCAAGCAGGCCGGTATACACCATGATTTTGCCACCCGCCATACAATAAGCATTAATCTCTTTGCTTTCCTGCACATTGACTTCCCAGTTCCATTTCAATGCATCTGGCCTGAATACACCGACTTGGGCAATGAGTCGTTGAGCGATAGCACGTACACGTTGGGTTTTCTGGCTGTTAGTATTCAGTATCTTCTTGGATTGTGCGTCTTTAAGGGTTTGCTGGTAGGCAAGCGCAGATTGTTGTTCGGCTTCTTTTTCAGACACCAGACCCAGATATTGTTTGCGGTCTACGCCTACCGCGCCGGAGGTGGTGGTGCTGGTTGTGGCACAGCCACCTAATTGCAGGCTAAGTGCAGTGGCGATGATGAAGGTTATTTTTTTGATTTGCATGATATTCATCCTTTCATTTAATTGATGAGCCAAGTTTAAAATGTTATTTGTGAACCTAGTTCGACAACACGATTTGGCGGTAACTTAAATTGATTGGTAATCGTTTCTGCCGTTCTGAATAAACCGATGAATATTTTTTTACGCCAGTAAGCCATTTCAGGTTTGGCACTGGCGATAAGAATCTCTTTACCAATGAAATATGAAGTATCCATCGCGTCTAATACCAAACCTTCATTCGCACACAACATTAAGTCGCGCGGTAAATCTGGCTCATCTTTAAAGCCATAACGCATCGTTACTTTGTAAAACTCATGCGGCAATACTTCCACTTCCACGCGTTCTTCGTCATTGGTATGTGGATAATCTAAAAATTTCACCGTTAAAATCACTACCTTTTCATGCAGTACTTTATTGTGTTTTAGGTTGTGTAACATGGCGTGTGGTACACCTTCTGGATTAGGTGTCATAAATAACGCTGTGCCAGGCACGCGGGCGGGCGGGTGTGCACCGATTGCTTCAATAAATGGATCAAGCGCC
>JAZJZG010000114.1:0-6503 GCA_040389995.1 Pseudomonadota bacterium
TTACCTAAGATCGCAACTATCTGGCTACGCATGGTGTTGGCAATCATCATCACCAAATTATCCATCTCTTTGGATTTACTATCGGTAGCATCTATGCTGGCGGCAATCGCAGAAGCGGTCATGGCCGGCTGTTTGGTAGCCACCGTAAAATGCAGAATGTGAATCACGATGAACCCTAATCCGTAATTCAAACTAAACAGAATCGCCTCAGCCAACGGTGCCATATGTTGCTTGGCAACGATGACTTTAATCATCGCCATTACGCCGATGATAACGCCGGCACCCATGGCGGAACGCATCAAAGTAAAATACTCACTGCGATTTTCAGTAATGTAATGTTCGCCTGTACGACTAGCGTTCTCGGTCACGCGTAACGCCATAACTTCTACATTCTCTTGCCAGTGCTCGCCCACATCATTTTTATGGCACTCACTGTAAACCAATTCTTTAAACAGCTTTACGATTTCAGGATTTGCCGTTTTATTTAAAGTCGACTCATCACTGTCGACACCTGCTCTATCACTGGCAGCTTCTTCAACAAGCTCCTGACCGTGATTATTTTTACTTACGCAATCAAGAATATACAGTAACGTTTCTAAGCGAGCGATTTGTTGCGCCATGCGCTGCAATAGATAAGTGAGATGAATGCTGGTGCCAGTTTGTGCACTATTACGACGAATCTTGGTAATAATGGCGCTACATTGATCAAGCATCACCAAGATATGCTTGATATCAGCCTGATTACTCCTGGAATTGAAATCATCGGTATCAGTATCGGGTGACGCTAAAAACTCGGCTAATTCAGCATTTTGCGTAATAAAAGGCGAGGTATGCTGCTCAAGCTCCGGATGATTGCGCAGTAACTCAGGCTCAAGACCCAAAGCGGCGATGCGATAGGAAAGCACTTGTGTGGCAGCCAGCAGATTCTGTCGGCAAGGCTCTGTCATTTCAATGGGCGCCTCATCAAAGCGTATCGCAATAATGAGTTGCTCCCACACGGTATCCGGCACGGCCAGAACCCATAACGCATCACTTTGTTTAGTGAAAAACAACGCGAACAGGTCAATCAAATAAGAGCTATCAATAGCTTCCGGTAAAAATTTATGCGCAATACGCCGGCGTATTTCTGTAAAGAAACCGGTAAATACAGAATGCCGTGCCAGCAAGAACAAGGAAATAGGCTTACGCTCGCTTAGCAACTGCAGGATTGCCTCGCGCAACAACCGTGCTTTTTCTGGATCATCATTCAATAGATAACAGAGCGCTTGAATCGCCTTGACGGCGATATCCACTTGCTTAGGCTTGGCAGGCCTGATTTGCGCGACTAAGCCGGCAATGAGATTAGGCGCACGCTGATGGGCACGATCGACATCTTTCGCATATTGCTCAAATACATTTTCTATCATTTTTTACACTTTTTTCTAATTACCAACTGGCAAAAGCTGGTAATTATTCAAGAGAAAACGTCATCTCAAAATTATAGATCTAAATTATTTTGGCGTTTTGAGATCATCAGTCACATGTGGACTTAAGGTTTGTAGCATTTGGGCAAATATTTTTGGGTTAGCTGCCACGATATTACCCGTTTTAAGCCAAGATTCATTACCTTCAAAATCGCCTACGATGCCGCCGGCTTCCTGCACGATTAAACCACCCGCAGCAATATCCCAAGTTGATAAGCCAATTTCCCAGAAACCGTCATACCAACCCGCGGCAACATAGGCTAAATCTAAGGCAGCTGAACCTGGGCGACGAATCCCGGTAGTTTTTTTAATCATGTCTTTCAACATGTCTAAATAGGTATCCAGGTGCGTAAAGTCACGAAATGGAAAACCTGTTCCAACCAAGGCGTCTTGTAATTTAGTGCGTTGTGTCACACGAATACGCTTGTCATTCAGAAATGCGCCACGGCCTTTGGTGGCGGTGAATAAATCATTCTTGTTAGGGTCATACACTACCGCATGCGTTAACACGCCGCGCTCTTGCAAGGCGATAGAGATGCAGTATTGCGGCATACCATGCAAGAAATTAGTCGTGCCATCCAGCGGATCGATAATCCAAATGAAATCCGCTTCAATATTGGATTCACCGCTCTCTTCGCCCAAAAAGCCGTGCGTTGGATACAATTCTTTTAGTGTATCGATAATGGCTTGTTCTGCGGCTTTATCCACTTCCGTTACAAAATCATTATAGGTTTTGGTTTGAATTTTCAGCGAGCCAATATCTTCTGAGGCTCGGGTAATGATGTTGCCGGCACGGCGAGCAGCTTTCACTGCGTTTGATAGCATAGGATGCATATTTTCTCGAATCTAAATTAAGTGTTCGGTTATTTAACACATGAAAAACTATATGCAAAACCATGCACACGGGATTGACATATAAAAACTAAGTCGTGTTAAAGAACTGATAAAATAGCATTTTAACGGTTATTGCCTAAACTTGAAAATTTGATTTTTCAAATTTTGAATATTCAAAACCTAGACACATATACATATGCCTTCAAAATTAGATTCTACAAATTTATATGCGCTGAATAACTTTCGCGTAGTGCTTTGCCAAACCAGCCATCCTGGCAATATCGGCTCAGCCGCTCGCGCCATGAAAACGATGGGATTACAGCATCTATACTTGGTTAAGCCAGATAGTTTTCCAGACGCGCATGCCACCGCGCTATCTACAGGTGCGGCAGATCTACTTGAAAACGCGATTGTGACGCAAACTTTAGCAGAAGCCCTCACAGGCTGCGCTTATGCGATAGGGTTAAGCGCTCGTAAACGCAGCCTTTCACATGAGTTAGTGAATGTACGTACTGCAGCTAGCAAAGCCGTTGAGATCGCAACTTCACAACCGGTGGCCTTAGTGTTCGGCACCGAAATGAGCGGCTTATCCAATGCTGAGCTTGACCATTGCCAAATGCTGGCGATGATTCCCGCCAATCCGGATTACACCTCGCTCAACCTGGCTGCAGCCGTGCAAATTATGTGCTACGAACTCAGGATGGCAGTATTAGAAACCGCTAGTCTTGAAGATGCGCAACTTGCCCCCAATATTACTAGTGAGTTGGCAACCATTGACAGCATAGAGGGTTTCTACGCACATTTAGAGGCAACCTTGCTACATATTGGCTATTTAAACCCGGCTGCACCAAAAAAACTGATGGAGCGTATGCGACGTATTTACGCAAGAGTTAGACTGGAAAAAGAAGAAGTGAACCTGTTACGTGGCATACTCACATTGACTGTAACACCTAGAAAACACGATAAGTACTAAGTAAATAAAGAACATATGTTTAATCACATCAAAGAAGACATCTCGATTGTTTTCCAACGCGACCCGGCCGCAAGGACGCACTGGGAGGTGCTTACTACCTATCCTGGCGTCCATGCCCTGCTCATGCATCGCTTATCACACTGGTTGTGGCAACAGCACCTGTACTGGTTCGCACGCTTTAATTCACATATCGGGCGCTGGCTTACAGGTATTGAGATTCACCCTGGCGCTACAATTGGTCGCCGCGTATTTATTGATCATGGCATGGGTGTAGTGATTGGTGAAACAGCCGTAGTTGGCGATGATTGCACCTTATATCATGGCGTAACGCTAGGCGGCACTTCATGGAATAAAGGTAAACGTCACCCTACACTGGAAAATGGCGTGGTAATTGGTGCTGGCGCTAAGGTACTGGGCCCAATTACTGTAGGTGCTGGCGCTAAAATCGGCTCTAACGCTGTGGTGGTCAAAGACGTACCCGTTAACGCAACGGCGGTAGGCATTCCGGCACGTATTTTAGAGGAAGAAAAAGCTGACAAAGATGCGCAAGCGGCTAAGTCTGCAAAAAGCGCTGGCTTCACCGCTTATGCGGTAAGCAACGAAAACGATCAGCTTAACCCGGAAACCCTGGCTAAAACATTACAGCAACTGCAAGACCATAGCGCAGCACAAGATGCCAAACTAGCTGCACTTACATTGCAATTACAAGCGCTAGTGGCTGACTCTGGCAGCGATACAGAAGTGGCCGAGGCCTTTGATATCAAGCACGGCTCCACCAAATAAACTTTAAACTTAATCCGCCAAATATTCATGGGCATTTAACTGCGCATTTATTTTGACGGTAAATAGCAGGAACCAAGCCTCCTAATTTGGCTGATAACTTAGGTATTAGATAACGCATGAAACTCACCACCAAAGGAAGATTTGCCGTCACAGCGATGCTAGATTTAGCTATGAGCGAAGCGCTGGGCGGCGCTGACATCAAGCCCGTCACGCTGGCTGGCATTAGTGAGCGACAAAGCATATCTCTTTCATATTTAGAACAGCTTTTCAGTCGCCTTCGTCGCCAGGGTTTAGTAAGCAGTGTTCGTGGCCCAGGTGGCGGTTATAAGCTGGCAAAGAATTATACGGATATTTCGGTCGCTGAGATTATCAATGCGGTAGATGAGCAGATTGACGCAACGCAATGCGGTGGACATGAAAACTGCCGTGATGAAGGTCGTTGTATGACGCACGATTTATGGGCAACGCTTAACAGCAAGATATTAGACTATCTTGACGGCATAAGCTTGGCGGACATGGTAGCCTCACAAACTAGCGGACAAAAGATATCGATTACACCGCGTACTTGTGGTAGTAGTAGCACGAAGAATATAGCAACGGTAACTGAGGCAGTAGCTGCCTAGTTTAAAGTGATGGCTACCGTTTACTTTGATCATAATGCAACCACTGCGCTAGATAGCCGAGTATTAGATGCGATGTTGCCGTGGATGCGCGTGCAAAGTGGCAACCCGACTAGTCGGCATGTATATGGTAGGTCAGCGCGTGATGCAGTGGAGCATGCTAGAGCGCAGGTTGCAGAAGCCTGCGGCGCTTATAGCTCACAAGTGATTTTTACCGCAACCGGTACTGAAGCTAATAACTTTGCGGTTAAGGGCATGGCTGGACATAGGCCCGCCGCGCAAATTTTAACTAGTGCCATTGAGCACCCGTGCGTGACTCGGCCTGCATTGTCCATGCAGCAGCTCGGTTATGTAAGCCGTAAAATTGCAGTGTGCGCAAATGGCAAAGTAGATTTAGAGAAATTAAGAAGCCAGCTTGCAATGCCTACTAGCTTGGTTTCAGTCATGTTAGCGAATAATGAAACTGGCGTAATACAGGATGTTGCTGCAATAGCAGAAATGGCACGTGTAACAAATGCTTTTATGCATACTGATGCAGTGCAGGGTTTAGGTAAGTTGCCATTGAGCTTTGCTGACTTGAATGTGCATGCTATGACGGTTTCCAGTCATAAGATTCATGGCCCACAAGGTGCGGCAGCGCTAGTTTTAGATAAGCGCGTGGATATACAACCACTATTACATGGCGGTGGGCAAG
The DNA here is from genome assembly GCA_040389995.1 of Pseudomonadota bacterium. Lineage (GTDB taxonomy): Bacteria > Pseudomonadota > Gammaproteobacteria > Burkholderiales > Methylophilaceae > Methylotenera. The sequence continues at coordinate 5,368 of JAZJZG010000114.1, forward strand.
AAAAAGGATTACGCAGTGGTACTGAGAACGTAGCGGCGATTGTAGGATTTGGTGCTGCCTGTGAGTTAGCGGTAGCCAATCAAAGTAATTATGCTGCGCATACGCAGTTATTGCGTAATCAGTTTGAGCAAGGTTTGGCAAAGCTGAATGTCACGATTTTTGGCAATCAGGTGGCGCGCTTACCCAATACCAGCTTTTTTGCAATTGATGGTATTGAAGGTGAAACCTTAGTCATGGCATTGGATCGCAAAGGTTACGCTGTTGCCAGCGGCTCCGCCTGCTCCAGCGACAGCACCGAGCCGAGCCATGTGTTATTGGCGATGGGCATACACGAAGACGTAGCGCGCGGCGCGGTACGCGTAAGTTTTGGTACGTATAACACGGCGGCACAGGTCGCTGACTTTTTAGCGACACTCAATAGTGAGCTGATGAGATTAAGGCAATTAACATCAGTTGCGGCATAAAGTCGCAGTGAATTAAAGTACACGGTAAAAGCAGCATCAGGCTGCTCTAAGTAACAGTTTATAAAAATGCAAGGATGAATAAAGCAATGTCAGCATCAATAGAAATGCCAGTCGTTAAGAATTTATATAATGCAAATGGTCTTGCAAAAGATATGCATGGTATAGACACGCCGCCGATTTATCTAGACTATTCTGCTACCACACCGGTTGACCCGCGTGTTGCTGCAAAAATGATTCCGTATATTACGGAGCATTTTGGTAACCCAGCCTCACGCAGTCATCCATATGGCTGGACCGCTGAAAAAGCGGTTGAGAATGCACGAGAAGAAGTCGCCAAATTAGTGGGTGCAGACCCGCGTGAAATCGTATGGACATCTGGCGCAACAGAGTCTAACAACCTGGCGATTAAAGGCGCTGCGAACTTTTACAGCGGCAAAGGCAAGCACATTATCACCATCGCTACCGAGCATAAAGCGGTAATCGATACCGTGCGTGAACTCGAGCGCGTAGGTTTTGAGGCGACTTATCTAGAGCCTGAACCGAATGGTTTAATTGATCTAGCCAAATTCAAGGCAGCGATTCGTCCAGATACAGTGCTGGCGTCTGTGATGCTGGTGAATAATGAGATTGGCGTGATTCAGGACATTACCGCGATTGGCAATATCTGCCGTG